>ONYS01000030.1 GCA_900322095.1 uncultured Prevotella sp. | reverse complement strand
CGCACGAAAACCAAAGTCTGGAATAAACGTGTAGAAAGCGTATGGTTTCCCTGTTTGGACGCGGGTTCGACTCCCGCCAGCTCCACAGACAAAGCCCGCCCGACTCTTAATCATTGAGTCGGGCGGGCTTTTTTCGGCTAACCGGATATTCTCTGTAGCTTACCCTTTACGAAGAAAGAGCCCCCGGCCCTTCCCTACAAAGGGAGGGGAGCTTACATCGGAGTGTTAAAATTCGATAGACATCCGTAGGAGGGCGATAGGAAGACTGTCATTCCTGATGGTGCAGATTGAAGAGAGGACCGAATGGTAGGAGGGCTGTCATTCCTGACGGCCAAGAAAGAAGGACCGCTTGCTTATCACAAGTATATTCTTCGGCGGGCCGCCGCTCCTATAACTCCGACGGGAGGGTAGAAATAGATCGGAGGCAAAGCATTGGTGATTCAAATTTTACTAGCAATTGCCTGGAAGACGATTACACATCCTTTCCCTTCGGACACTTTGTTAAATCCTTCGTTGGCAGGAATGCCGCTGCTCCTACAGTCCAGAGGAAGACAAGGACTAATCAATCAGCCCAGGAGGGGCTGACTCTCGGTAACCCCAGTCAAGCTACGATAGGAGCGCAGACTGGGGATGAAGACCCACTTCTCCTTGGACTCAGTGCCCCGAAGGCGACACACCAGCACGTAGTGCGCAAAACTGATTCCCGAATATTTTCTTTGGTTTGGAATAATAAGTGTCAAGCTACATCAAGATTTATGTTTCGAGACAGCTGTCACGAACGAACGTGACGATTGTCACGAATGAACGTGACGATTGTCACGAACGAACGTGACGGTTGTCACGAACGAACGTGACGGTTGTCACGAATGAACGTGACGATTGTCACGAATGAACGTGACGGTTGTCACGAACGAACGTGACGGTTGTCACGAAGAAACGTGACGGTCGTCACGTATCATCACCTCCGTAAAACTGCAACAACATATAATATCCGGAGAGCCTTTTTTTCTATTATTCTCGTGTACACAAGTGTTGTCTGCAGAGATAAAATAAAAGAATCCAGCCGAACTTTTCTATTCTCAGAATTCTTTACTACACGGTGGCGTCCCAATCTATGAGATCTTGCTTCTCAGCATAGGCAAGATGCGAACCATCTTGACATAGGCCGACAAACCCATCAATCGAATACAGAAATCCTTCAACTGCGTACGACGGGGCAAGTCTGGAGGAATACGAAAAGCATAATGGGGAATCTGAGGTTTGCTTCCCGAAAGCAGCATATAGGTAATCTGGATATTGAGCACCATCAGATAATATCGGCTCAGACCATAGTCCACGTCAAGCCGACGGGTGTCTTCTGCCAACATCTCACCCAGCAACGGAAGATGGGCCTCCAAAAGTTGTTTCACTTCTGTAGCTCCGGCTTGCCTGGTGATGCCCTTCTCATTCAATGTATAATGATAGCACCCCGAAGACACAGTGGCCACACATTGGGCCAGCCTTACAAGCTTGGGCAACGTCTGAATGTCCTCAAACACCCGTCCTTCGGGGAAGCGCACTTTGTCGAAGATCCAACGCCTGAATATTTTGTTCCAAGCATAAGAATGGTCGTAAGCCCTGGCGCGCAGCCAATAATCCAGCCGGTTGTGATAGACGCGGTCGGCCAAGATAATTTCTTGTCGCTCGCTGGAGTTTTCAAACTTCACAACACCAAACTCCAAAATGTCGAATTCGGGATGCATCTCCAATATATCCATCAATGGCTTATAAGTTCCCGAAGAAAGATAGTCATCCGAATCGACAAAGGTAAGATATTCTCCCCTCGCCTGTTCTATTCCCGTGTTACGGGCCGCACTCAATCCGCGATTGGGCTGATGGAAAGTCCTCACGCGGGGATCGCGACGGTCCCATTCGTCACACATCTGCGGGCACTTATCAGGAGACCCATCGTCGACGAGTATCACCTCCAGGTCTACCTGTTGGCGCAATACACTCGTCAAACAACGGTCCAATGTGGATTCGGTCTTATATACTGGAATGATAATGCTCAACATAAGCTCAATAGTTTCATTCAACTAACGTCGTCTGCAAATGAACAGACTTTTTTAGATAGATGCAAATCTAACTAAAATAATTGAGAATGCAAATAAAAAACCTAAAAATAATGGCACAATGATTTAAAGATTCAGCTTCTACTACCGTAATTGCAATTTTTTAATGTCCAGCATCCAAAGATGCGAAATAACCAAGGCGGTATAGGTTGAACAGGAACAGCCTCGGTCGGTTACCCATAAGTTGACGTCGCTCTGCGCCGCCGAGGCAACGGTGCCATAAATGCACGAGAGGCAGCAGATGGAGCTGGCGCAAGCTTTTGACTCTGTCCAGCAGACGTGAGTAGCCTTGCAGGTTCTCGCGGAAGCGCCACAGCGTTCGGAGTCCTTCTTCCGTCTTTCTGAGATAATCGGCATTCGATTCAAACCGTCCGAATCCCAAGGGATTGTCGATATGCCGGATAGCGATGCCTGCATCTTTGAGTTGCCGGCCGTAAAAGACATCCTCATATCCATAGCTGCGGAATCGTTCATCAAGGGGATGCTGATGGAAAACGGAAGCCGGGCAGGCGAAATTGCTGGTATGGAAATCCAAATACGGATGCAAAGCACGCTTCTCGGCCGTATGATTATCAGCGCAGGAATCCTCATATCGGCTGCGGAGATTATCCTGTAAATGCACGGTCAACTCATAGCCGCCATAGACGACATCGTTGCTGTTATTTAGCGAGTTGATGTATCGAGACAAGTAATCCTGGCGGATAACACTCATGTCAGAATCAATAAACAGCAAAGTGTCGTAGCGGGCCATGCGCCCAAGCACATTGCGGATGACGGCACGCCCTGAATTCTCGGGCCGCAGCACGCAAGAACAATGCTCAAACTGATTGATGCGCAGGTTGCTCTCCACAACATTCCGGTCACTGGAACCGTCGTCACCGATGAGAATCTCAAAGGGCACATTAAGTTTCAAAGCCTGCTGCCTCAGCTGGCCGACGAGCTCAAAACATTCGTCATTGAATGTGGGAATCAAAATAGATAATCCGTTCATGTCGGCAAATATAACAAAAAAATCGACAGCCGAAAAGCATTATATAAAAAAATAATCGTAACTTTGCAACAAATAAGCCCACTCGTGGTTATTACTTTTAGAATAAATAACAAATAATTTGGTGTCGCGTCATTCCAGTTCTCCTCTACAGAACTAAGAATGCTTACGGCCATAAAATAGAGAATAACAGTAAGTTAAAGCATGAAGAGAATCATCTGTTATATTTTCCTCCTGATGATGGTACCCATGTGTGCCATTGCTCAATCGTCAATGACCGATGACCAGGTGATGGACATGATTGTCAAAGAACACAACAACGGCACTCCGCAAACTCAAATTGTCACAAAACTGATGCAGAGTGGCGTAGACATCACGCAAATCAGACGAGTGAGAAATAAGATTGAAAGACAGATGAAGCAATCCGGACTCGGACAGACGTCGGGCAACCAACAGATATACGACAATTCGCGTATGCGGACCAACAATGGTCAGACGCGCGACGAGTTGAACACAAAGACTTCACAGCAGACCAACTTGCAGCAGAACCGCAGCAATTACAGCAACATGGGCATTTCTGACTATCCCCAATGGCAACAGGAATACGACCCGGAGAGCGAGGATTTCATCAACATGCAGGACGAGCTCAACGGCATTATCCCCATGGACTCCACACAGATGCTGGAAATGTTGCTGGCAGAGCGCAAGAAGAAGCAGAACAAGGTATTCGGACGTGACATCTTCAACAATAAGAACCTCACTTTCGAACCAGAAATGAATATTGCCACTCCGCAAAACTACCGTCTGGGGCCGGGTGACGCAGTGATTGTAGACATCTATGGCGCCTCGCAGAAGACTGTCAACGCTACCGTCTCCCCCGATGGAGAGATTACCATCGAAGGCTACGGACCTGTTCAGGTGAGTGGTCTTACCGTCAGTCAGGCCAATGCAAAGCTCAGATCCACTCTCGGCTCGCGCTATTCCAGCAGCCGTATCAAGCTCACGGTGGGCCAGACTCGCACTATCATGGTGAACGTCATGGGCGAAGTGAAGACTCCGGGCACCTATACCCTCTCGGCATTTGCCACGGTATTCCATGCCCTCTACATGGCCGGCGGCACCAACGACCTCGGTACGCTGCGTAATATTAAGGTATACCGCAACAACCGACTGATCTCTGTTGTAGATATCTACGACTATATCCTCAACGGAAAGCTTACGGGCAACGTGCGTTTGGCCGACAACGACGTCATCGTAGTTGGACCATACGATTGCCTGGTGGAGATTCGCGGCAAGGTGAAGCGCCCGATGTTCTATGAAATGAAGAAGACGGAGAGCGTTGCTACGCTTTTGAAATACGCCGGTGGCTTCACCGGAGATGCCTATAAGAAGAGTGTCCGCGTGAACCGTAAGACGGGCCGCGAGCGCAGTGTCTTCAATGTGGGCGAATTCGACATGACGAGTTTCCGCGTCAACGATGGCGACTCTGTAACAGTAGACTCTATCCTCCCCCGCTACGAGAATACGGTGGAGATCAAAGGCGCTGTCTTCCGTCCTGGTATGTACAACCTCAGCGGTGAGATCAACAGCGTGCGCACGCTCATCGAGCATGCAGAAGGCTGCACCGAAGACGCTTTCACCGCCCACGCAGTAATGCACCGCATGAAAGACGACCGCACACTTAAAGTGATTAGCGTCGACGTTGACGGAATCATGAGCGGTAAGGTGGCCGACATTCCTCTGCAGGAGAACGATATCCTCTTTATCCCGACAAAGACCACCAAAATGAACGAGCGCACGATCACCATTCGCGGTGAAGTTCAATATCCGGGCATCTACCAGTATGCCGACGACGAGTCGGTGGAGGATTTCATTCTTCAGGCCGGTGGCTTAACCGATAAGGCCTCTACAGCCAAAGTCAGTGTAAGCCGCAGGGTGAGCGACCCTGCTGCCACGCAACCCGACTCCATCATCGGACAGCAATTCGATATGGCACTGAAAGACGGATTCATCATCGACGGTCAACCTGGCTTCAAGCTGATGCCCTTCGACGAGGTTTATGTATTCAAGAGTCCTGCCTACAGCGAACAGCAGAACGTAACCATCGACGGTGAGGTGGCATTCCCCGGCACCTACACCATCACCAAGCGCAGAGCCCGCCTGACCGACCTGCTTAAGATGGCTGGCGGCCCCACTGACATGGCCTACATCAAAGGCGCCCGCCTGGACCGTAAGCCCAACGAGGAAGAGCGCAAGCGTATGCAGGCTGCCTATCAGATGGCACAGGAGCAACAGCAGAACGAATTGATGGAGCTCATGGCCAATACCACCAACGGCGGCAACAACATAGCAACGATGGCCGAAAACAACAAGAAGACATCATTGCAGAAATTCCAAGTACCATCCTCTTATCCTGTAGGAATCCAGCTCGACGAGGCCTTGAAGAATCCGCAAAGCGACGCCAACATCGAGCTTCGCGAGGGCGACCGCCTGCTTCTGCCGCGCTACAATGCAACGGTGAAGATCAACGGCGCTGTAATGTATCCCAACACCGTTGCCTACGAGCGTGGTAAGAATGCCAAGCACTACATCAACGCCGCAGGCGGTTTCGCGCAAAACGCCCGTAAGAACAGTGCCTACATTATTTATATGAACGGTATGGTTTCAAAGGTGAGCCATGGAGCTAAAGTGGAAGCCGGTTGTGAAATCGTGGTTCCGAGCAAGATCACCCGCCGCACCAGTCCTGCCGAGATAGCTACATTGGGCACTAGCATGGCCAGCATCGCCACCATGATCGCCACCATCGCCAACATGGGCAAATAAGCCCATGTGGCAACCACCTAAAATTCATTTATCGTTAGAGAGAGAAGAGACTACAGTTTCATAATTATGGAAGACAACAAGAAAGAAGATTATATCGATCTTAGAGAGCTGATGAAGAAAGTCCTGTCGAAGAAGAAGGTTTTCTTTATTTCCTGGCCCATCACTTTCATCGTATCCTGCCTTATCATCATGCCTGTTCCGCGCACCTACACTTCAGAAACCTGCATGGCGCCGGAATTGGGAATGTCTGCTACTGGAGGAGGAACATTGGCCGATTTGGCATCGTCGTTCGGTGTCGATCTGTCAAACATGCAGACCACGGATGCCATCTCTCCCCTGCTCTATCCCGACTTGATGAACGACAACAAGTTTGTCACATCACTTTTCCCCATTAAAGTCAGGACCGAAGACGGAAGCATCAATTGCACATACTATGAATTTCTGACCAAATACAAGAAGAAGACTTGGTATATGGCTCCTGCAAATTGGATTCGCAACCTCACGGCCAAGCTTTCAAGCAAGAAGCCCACTGGAGCTGGCAGCAAGTTCAATCCTTACGCCCTGTCGAAGAGAGACGACGGCATCTGCAACGCTATCCGCAACAACATCACGATAAAGGTAGACCGCAAGACGAGCATCATCTCCATCAGCGTTGAGTCACAAGACCCATTGGTGTCGAAGATAGTTGCCGACTCCGTACGTACGCAGTTGCAGAATTATATCACCGATTACCGTACCAGCAAGGCACGCAACGACGTGAAGTATTTCCAGAAACTCACCGACGAGGCCCGAGACATCTACGTGAAGGCACGTCAGACCTATGGCGGCTATGCCGATGCCAATATGGACGTGATCCTCGAAAGCTATAAGGCCAAGCAGGAAGACTTGGAGAACGATATGCAGCTGAAATACAACAACTACAGCACCATGCTGGCCCAGCTGCAGGCTGCAAAGGCCAAGGTGCAGGAGCGCACACCGGCTTTCACCACTATTCAGGGAGCTGCCGTTCCCATCAAGGCCACCGGACCTAAGCGCATGCTGTTTGTCCTGGGTATGTTGTTCCTCATCACCTTGGCAGACATTTTCTACATTCTAAAATCCAACTTCAAAGGTCTTTTGATGCCACAGAAAGAAGAAGAATGAATCCTCAAAGAAGAATCTTCATCAATACAACGGCACAGTATGTAAAGGCATTTATCAACATTTGCCTCTCGCTCTACACAGTCCGACTCATCCTCAATATCTTAGGTCAGTCGGACTATGGCATATATTCACTTATCGCGAGCGTAGTGGCCATGTTGGGCTTCATCACCAACGCAATGGTCGTCACGACACAGCGTTATCTATCCTATTACACCGGAAAAGGAAAGAAAGACGATGTAAGGATTATTTTCTCCAACAGTCTCATTCTGCACATCTTCATCGGCCTATGTCTGACGCTGATTCTGCTGTCATTGAAGAATTACTTGTGTTACGACTTCTTCAATATTGCCGACGACCGAAAGCCGACAGCCGAGATTGTCTACATCATGTCCACCATGATGCTTTTCATCACCTTCCTTGCCGCCCCCTTCAAGGCCTTGCTTATTGCCCATGAGAACATCGTCTATATATCTATTATAGAGATTCTTGATGGCGTATTGAAGCTGGCGCTGGCCTTGTCACTTCTCACGTTGGGCCATGACAAGTTGCTGCTCTATGCTTGCGTCATGACCATCATTTTCCTGTTTGAGTTTTTCTCTTTTTCCATCTACGGCCTCATCAAGTTCCCCGAATGCCAGATCCGCTCGCTTCTTCGCGACTTCGACAAGCACAAGATTCGCGAGTTGTTTGGCTTTGCCGGCTGGACCACTTACGGCATGTGCTCCGTCGTGGGCCGCACACAGGGTTTGGCCATTTTGTTCAATAAGTTTTTCGGCACAGTCATCAATGCTGCCTATGGTCTGGCACTGCAGGTGAATGGCTCCGTCACGTTCATCGCCACCTCGCTGGTGAATGCCATGAATCCCCAGCTCATGCAGGCAGAGGGTGGCAACGACAGAAAGAAGATGATCCACTTGGCCGAACAGGAGAGCAAGTTCTCCTCAGCCATCATCTTCGTTGTGCTTATCCCCTTGGCTGTAGAGATGGACTGCGTACTCGACCTGTGGCTGGTTCAGGTGCCTCCCTATACGTCTTTCTTCTGCCGCAGTCTTATTTTGGCATTCATTTTCGACCAACTGACCTATGGACTAAACTCTGCCAATCAGGCTTTGGGCAACATCAAGTATTACACGCTCATCATGTATACACCCAAACTGCTCATCGTTCCCGTAGCGTTGCTTATGCTGTGGATGGGTATTCGTGTAGAGTGGGTAATGTTTCTCTATATAGCCGTAGAGTTCAGCGTGGCCATGGCCCGCCTGATCTATATGAAGGAGACCATTGGCCTGAGCATCAAGCAGTTTACGGCCAACGTTTTCCTTAAGTTGTTGCCCCTGTGCTTGGCTTCATTTGCCGTTCCCCTCATCATCCGTCTTTCATTCGACGGCAAATACCGTTTCATCTTCAATCTCGCCATTTCTATTTTCTGTGGTCTCATCGTGCTGTGGCGCATTACATTGACCAACGGTGAGCGAAGTGTAGTCTTGGACACCTTGAAAAAACTGAAAGGAAAATTAGAATGATGAAGCTCCGGTTTAAAATCAATACGAAAGTCAACGTCGGTCGGTTATTCAAGGTCAGCAGAGTATCCATCGTCCGGCTGTTTTTCTACACGGGCCTACTCATCGCCATCCTTGGCGCCATGCAACCATGGTTTATGTGGCCCTTTGCAGCCTATTACACCCTCATGGCCGCCATGTTCGTTTTCTTCGCTTTTCTTGTTGACAATGGTCAGCAGACCCATCTTTTCAAGCGTGAGGGATTTGCCATTCCTCTCGTCTTGTTTTTCCTGTCCACATTCCTCATGCGACTTGTCAACAAGAATAATATCATCGGCTTTGTCTCCATCTCTTTCGACCTCATCATCTATTATGCTCTTCTGCGGCTGAACAAGGATGAGATGCGCCACATGATAGACGTTCTGACGAAGTTGCTTGCCGCCTTCCTCATCATCTCCATCGTGGGATGGGTACTCTATCTCGTTGGCTTTCCCTCCCCCTACGTCAATGCGGCCAACGACGACTTGGGCTACTCCTACGAGAACCATTTCATCTTCATGATCGACGACCGTTGGGACACCATGATTATCCCGCGATTCAACTCCATCTTCCTTGAACCCGGCCACCTGGGAACGCTCACTTCCCTGCTGCTGATGAATCAGTTGGGCAGATGGAGAAAGTGGTACAACGTCGTGTTGCTCATCACCACATTGCTGACCTTCTCACTTGCCGCCTACGTTCTTCTGCCCATCATCGCCCTCATGGGTGCCTGGGCCAAGGGCAAGCGCATCATCATTGCCATCATCTCCATCGTTGTGGTAGTGGTTGCGATTGGCGTTGGCGCCATCTTCTACAACGACGGCGACAATATGGTCAACAACCTCATCATGGCCCGCCTGGAGATCAGCAACGACGGAACTATAGAAGGTGACAACCGCGTCACCGACTCCTTCGATGCCGAATACCAGTCGTTTCTCTCGTCTTCCGACTTGCTCACGGGTCGTGAGTATTCCATGGAGAAGTTTGGCTTCGGCAACTCTGGCTATCGGGTTTTCCTCTACGACAATGGTCTCATTGCATTGATTCTTGTAGCGCTGTTCTATCTGTCGCTGGCATTTTCTGTCAGGCAGACCAACAAGCGCATCATCTTCACAATGCTCACCATCACGTTGCTCACCTTCATCATACGCTCTTCTCCCCTGGCCTACAACTATTTCATCCCGCTCTACGCATTCGTCTGTACGGGATTCGCCACATCTCAGAAGGAGTTGCAAGCCGCGACAGAAGTTGAGGATTCATGATTTTGCTCATATTATCATCGCAGTGCACCCCCCGATGAGCACGATTTGCCCCAGCAGGTTGGAACATTAGCCCAGCAACAGTTGGCAGATTGAAGATAAAAACGTAACTTTGCAAAAAGAAGTTTTTTGTCTTCTACACGACCAGACAACAATAAAGCATGAGAATAGGAATTGTAACACCTTTCGCCCCTGAAATATTTACTGCTTCGCTCCAGCCCAAGGATCTGTGTGCGGCGGCACTTCCCAGTGTGCAGTCGCTCATTCATTCTTTTCTCAAGAATGGTCATTTCGTAAGGGTTTTCACCTACACCGCCATCAATAAGACTTATAAGACGCCCAACCTAGAAGTTTATTCCACAACGGCTGGGCTCAACGACTTCAAGATGCAGATGTTGGGCATCGCACCCCTCTTCCGTCTGCGGTCGCTGGTGGCAAAGAACAGCTCCGACTTGGATATTCTGCATGCCCAGTGGTCCTACGAGACGGCCATCGCAGCCATGTCGCAATCCCACAGGATACCCGTGTTCCATACCATTCGCGACTGGGCACCCTTCATCTACGATTTCATGCCAGAAGGACGCGACAAGAAATACTGGTTCATCCGCAAACTGATGGCTAAGAAAGTCTTGAGCAGTCACGACATCCACACTATTGCCAATTCCAAATACACTCATGACCTGATTCAGAAATATTATGGCTACGACGCTCCCATTATCCCTAACTCCGTCAAGGACGACTACATTCTGAAGACAGAACGCAAGGCGCCCGAAGGCTGCAACATCCTTTGCGTTACAACCAATTTCGACAAGCGCAAGAATGTTGGCATGCTGATAGAGGCTTTTGCCGAATTCAGAAAACAGAAGCCCGAAGCACAGCTGACGGTCATCACGAAGTATTCGGATGAGCCGACCGTAGAGGCGTGGAGTGCTGCCGGTCTGCTGCAGAACGTGAGGATACTGGTCCACATCGACCACCTCCAGCTCATGAACTATTACGACCAAGCCTCTTTCTTCGTCACACCTAGCCGTGAGGAGACGTTCGGCAACACGGTCATCGAGAGTCTGTCGCGTCAAGTCCCGGTCATCGGAGGTTGGACGTCTGGAGCCATTTCCTGGGTGCTGGGCAACGGCCGTTATGGCTATCTTTGTGATGTCGACAGCCGCGAATCTCTGCTCCAAGCCATGCTCCACGTCTGCGATCATCCCGATGAGGCCAGACAGAAGACACTTGAAGGCTATGAGCACGTGAAGGAGGACTTCAGCGAACAGGCCATCTATACAAAACACATCGAGCTATATCAGAAATATGTCAGACGTTAGACTATCCATAGTCACAGTGACCTACAATGCAGCCGGTTTGGTCGAGGACACGCTCAAGAGCGTCATCGGCCAGGATTTTCACAACATGGAATACATTGTCGTCGACGGCAAGAGCACTGACGGCACCCTGGACATCATCAACCGCTATGCCTCCCACATTCAGACCATCGTGAGCGAGCCGGACCGCGGCATCTTCGACGCCATGAACAAGGCGCTGCGGATGGCCAAGGGCCAGTGGGTCTACTTTCTCAATGCGGGCGACCTCTTCGCGGGCAACAATGTTCTGAACGAAATTCCCTGGCAGGACGTCGACAACAAGATAGCCTTCTATGGCGATATGATCTACGTGCGTGGCAGCAAGGAGGAGTACAGCCGGTCGCGCGAAGTGGCCTTTCTCCACGAGAGCATGCCCGCAAGCCATCAGGCTTTCTTCGTCAAGACCGCGGCTGCCCGCGAGGTTGGTTTCGACTTGCATTACAAGTATGCAGCCGACTACAACATGATGCTTCGGCTCATCACCGCCCACGGCGACGCATCGTTTGCCCATATTCCCCTCACCATCGCCAAGTATGAGGCTGAGGAAGGATTCTCCTCGCGCTATCCCAACGATGTCTTCGGCGAGGTCATTGCCATCCGTTCCCATATCCGCAAAGACTGGCTTTGGTACTGGGACATGACGAAATACAAGATCAAGAAGTGGCTACACTACAAGTCGCGCCATTGACCGGCAGCCCTATGCGTTATTCTTAAAGATAATCCGTATGACAAACCTGCAAGTTCATCCTCTCCGTATACTTTTCATCGCGTCCTATTATACACCTTATATGATAGGCGGAGCCGAGAATATGCTTAAAATCCATGCTGAATCTTTGGCCCGGCGTGGTCACCAGGTCACGATAGCCACCCTCGGTCCGCAATCGGAAATCGCTGAAGAAGCACCCATAAACGGAGTGAACATCATCCGCATGCCTGTCAGGAATATCTATTGGCCTTTGGAGAAGGGGAAAAACAAGATTCAGAAAATCGCTTGGCACCTCATCGACTGCTACAATCCCATGCACCGCAACGACCTCCAGCAGGTGATCGACAGGGTGCAACCTCAGGTGGTCATCTGCGAGAGCATCGCCGGTTGGTCGCCAGCCATCTGGAAAGACATCGCATCCCTACATCTGCCCGTATTGCAGGTTGTTCACGATCAGTCTTTCCTCTGTGGCAAAGGCATCATGTTCAAGAACGGACAGCGTTGCCTGAAGCCTTGCCGCGAGTGCAAGCTCCTGCGTTTGGGCTACCGCTATGCGAGCCGCTACGTCAGCCGCTTCATTTTCGTCTCCCATTATCAGCAGCAGTTCTATCATGATTGCCATTTCTCTTCAGTCGCCTCTTCTGTGGTCTATAATGCAGAACCGCTTTCGCTGGAAAAGAAGAGCGAGCTAGGGAACCCGAAGAAGGCGATGCGCTTGGGAATCCTGGGCACGCTCACTCTCCACAAAGGAGTGCACAACCTCATCAACGCCTTCAAACTGCTGAAAGGCAATTTCGAACTCTACGTTGGGGGCAACTTCTGTTCTGAGGACTTCCGCAATCAAACCGTTCAACTCATTGCTGGCGACCCGCGCGTCCACCTGCTGGGACGCGTCAATGCCGACAATTTCTTCCGCCAGATCGATCTCACGGTCGTACCCTCACTGTGGCTTGAAAGCTTTGGCTTGGTTGCGGTGGAGTCCTGTGCCAAGCAGGTGCCCATCATCGTTTCTAATTTTGGTGGACTGACAGAGATTGTCCGAGAGGGCATCAACGGTCTCTCGTGCGACACGACAAATGTTGAGACGCTCGCCGCCACTATCCAGAAAGTCTACGACGACGAATCGCTCTACAGAAAACTAGTAGAAGGTACCCACGCCTCCATCGCCAAGTTTATCAACGTTGATCGCATGGCCGCAGAGATAGAGCAGCTGTGCCAGGAAGTGATAAATCGCTAACCCGCGCACGCCATAATGCTAATAGCCTGCCAGGATAAATGAATAAAAAAACAATCTGCAAATGAAAATAGCTATAGACTGCCGCCTGATTGGTTCCAGTGGAATTGGAACGTTTATAGAAAATGTTGTCTGCTACATCACGATGAGCTCCGAAGACAATTTCGTCCTCATTGGCAATCCCGAAAAATTAAAGCCTTTTGCATGCCATGAGAACTGCACCGTCGTGCCGTGCTCTCACAAGCCGTTCACCCTGAAGGAACTCTTTGCCTTCCCTACAAGAGAGGTGAATCGTTGCGATGTTTTTTTCACGCCCAACTTCAATGTACCTTTCGGCATTCGTGTTCCCATCTACTCGATGGTTCACGACATCGTGTTCTTGGATATCGAAGGCATCAACTCTTGGACGGGACGCTTCATCCGGAGCATGTTCATCCGCAGAGCCTTGAGAGTTTCAAAGGCCATACTCACCGTCTCCAATTTCACCCGCAAACGTCTGGAAGACTATTTCCACACCAAAGTTTCCATCCACGTCGTGTACAACGGAATTGCCAAAGAACTTCTGCAATATAAGCCACAGCCTGCTCAAGAAAAGAATACCGGGGACTACATCATGTTTCTCGGCAATCTGAAGAAGCACAAGGGTATACAGACGCTCATCAAAGCCTACAATGACGGAAGGGCAAAAGGCCTTTTTGATTACAAACTTTATATCGTCGGTCGTCTCAACTTCCGCGTGAAGGATCCTTTCGTCGAGTCACTCTCCCACGACAACAATCCCAACATACGTTTCATCACTGATGCCGACAACGCTGAAGTCTACCGTCTGATCTCATCGGCCAGGATGCTTATATCGCCATCTCTCTACGAGGGATTCGGTCTGACGCCTCTCGAAGCCATGTATCTCGGCACGCCCGTAATCATCTCCGACATCCCCGCTCACAAGGAAATCTACAAAGGCTCACCTGCCGTGTTCTTCCACGCAGGCGATGCCGACGATTTGGCCGATAAGATTTCAAAGATGAACCCTCAGAGAGTCGATGCACGAGCATGGATCTCAAGCCACTACAGCTACGAGATTTGAGTCCCCTTTAAAAAGTCCGTTTTTTGAGGCCCCTACCTCAAAAATGTTATGATTTGAAACCTATCAGCCTAACAAGAAGGCTTTTGGAGCGTAAAACTCTCTCATTTATTGAGGTATAATCCTTGGAAACTGGCACTCAACTTTTAGATTGAAAGGGGTGCTGACTTTTTCAAGTGGACTCTTTCATCAAGTTTCATAACTGAATAACTGCCTGGAAGGCACTACCTTCACACTACTTTCGGAGGTACTGCCTTTCAGGCAGAGTCAACCACCAATCCCCATTCATTTTATTTCCGAAAGTTGATTAACGCAGAAATCATTCTTTGCCACGCTATCTGGCTGTCGCCGGTCAGCACAAACGGCAAAACGCAATAAAGGCTGTCAACCAATGGTCGACAGCCTTTTACCACTCTCTTATATTAATCTAATCTTCTAATCTCTTGATTACTTCACCAAACCACGATTCTGAAGCGTAGCCTTCATCAGCTGCTTGTATTTCTCCATCTGCTTGTCGGTGAGAATGTAGCTCATGTACTTGAAGTCCTTGCCTACAGCCTTGTAGATAAGATCAGTCTTCTCAGAGTTGTCTGCAGAAGCGGCATTCATCATCTCTGCGCAAAAGATCTTGTGGATATCCTTCATAGCGTCGATCTGATCAACAGTAAGGTCGAGGGCATCACCCAGCTTACCATAGTTCACTTTCATATTGTAGGCCTGAAGCTCTTCGTTAGTACTGTTGTTGGCGTCAGCTGCAAAAGCAGAAGTCATTGTCAGAACGGCTACGAGTGTCAATACAATCTTTTTCATCTTTTAATCCTTTCTTTCTTTTTCAACCGCCTTGCAGCGATTGGTTATCCTTTATTGTTATCCTTTGTTACATGCCGCCTTGTCGCGGCTCTTTCTTTTTTCTGATGCAAAGATACAACAAATCTGTCATTCACGACAACTTTTTATTCGTCTGTTTGCGAAAACACTTCCTTTTCTTGACCGAAATCAATCTAATTGATTTCAATCAGTCAGCGATTAGCCTTTTCAGTTAACTTTTTGTAACACACAACGCCCGTCATCGGGCCAGGTCTGGGCAATATTGATTCCGGAATGCACGATTATGGATTATTTTTCTTACCTTTGCACAATCATACATTATTAATATAAGGAAACGACATGGAACAAATCAAGAACATGATAGCAGTGGCCTACGAGCTGCACGACGCTGCAGCGGCCGACAACGCACTCATCGAGAAGACCGAAGAGGGACGCCCCTTTGTATTCCTCACCAGTTGCGGTATGGTGCTCGACGACTTCGAGAAGGCCATCGCTCCACTGCAGAAAGGCGAAAGTTTCGACTTCACGCTCGCTCCCGACAAGGCTTACGGTGAATACGTGGAAGAGCGTGTCATCGACCTCGACAAGCAACTCTTCTTTGTTGACGGAAAATTCGACGACGAACATATTAAGGTAGGCGGCATCGTACCCTTGCAGAACGAGCAGGGCGACCGCTTCATGGGTAGCGTTGTAGAGATTGGCGACGACAAGGTGACCATCGACCTCAACCATCCGCTGGCTGGCAAAAGCCTGCACTTCACCGGTTCGGTCCTGGAGAACCGTCCTGCCACCGACGACGAACTTCATCAGCTCGAGCAGATGATGAATGGCGGCGGATGCAGCGGCAGCTGTAGCGACTGCGGCGGCGGTTGTGGCGGTCACGAGCAAGGCGAATGCCACGGCTGTGGCAAGCATTAAAAGCATCGGCCTATGAGGAACACCTTCGGTAACATCTTCACTCTCACCTCGTTTGGCGAAAGCCATGGCGAGGCGGTGGGCGGTGTGGTTGACGGTATGCCAGCTGGTATCGACATCGACTACGATTTCATCCAGCACGAACTTGACCGTCGGCGCCCAGGGCAAAGCAGCATCACGACCTCGCGGAAAGAGCCGGACCACGTTGAATTGCTGAGCGGAGTGATGGACGGGAAGACCACGGGATGCCCCATCGGCTTCCTGGTACGCAACACCAATCAGCATTCGTCCGACTACGACAATCTGCGCAATGTTTTCCGCCCCTCGCATGCCGACTTCACTTATTACAGCAAGTACGGCATCCGCGACCACCGCGGCGGCGGGCGTTCGTCGGCCCGCATCACGATAGCGCGCTGCGTTGGCGGCGCTTTGGCCAAATTGGCTCTCCGACAGATTGGCATCAGCATCACGGCCTACACTTCGCAGGTGGGTCCGCTCGTCCTCAACCGCGACTACTCGCTCTACGACTTGTCGCAGACCGAGAGCAATCCCGTGCGCTGTCCCGACCCAGAGTTGGCCACGAGGATGCAGAAGCTGATTGAGGAGGTGAAAACTGACGGCGACACCATTGGCGGCGTAATCACGTGCGTGGTGAGAGGCTGCCCCGCAGGACTTGGCGAGCCCGAATTCGGCAAGCTCCACGCACAGCTGGCTGCGGCCATGCTCTCCATCAACGCAGCCAAAGGCTTCGAATATGGCGACGGTTTTGACGCATGCACCAAGCGTGGCAGCGAGATCAACGACATTTTCGTCAACGACAACGGCCGCATCACCACAAAGACCAATCACAGCGGTGGCATACAGGGTGGCATCTCCAACGGCCAGGACATCTACTTCCGCGTGGCGTTCAAGCCTGTGGCTACCATCCTGAAGCCTCAGCAAACCGTCGACCTTTCAGGCAACGAGACTACGCTGCAAGTTCGTGGCCGTCACGACCCTTGTGTTCTGCCCCGAGCCGTACCCATCGTGGAGGCTATGACGGCAATGGTCATTCTCGATAATTATCTGATCAACAAGACAGTAAAACTATAATGGCTCACCGGATATTTTCCATCTTTGAGAAAATGTCCGGTGAGTTTCTTTTTACTATAGAGTATAGGGCAAGACCTCCATCCAAAACGGCAAAACATTACATGCTGACAATTGAGAGCAGATCTGCTGACAACTGAGAGCAGAACTGCTGACAGCTGAGAGCAGAACTGCTGACAGCTGTCAGCAATCATCAATATCCCGTTTTTGCAATGTTGATTCTGCGTTCTGAGAGAGCCCATAATCCGGCAAAGGTCAATGAGCCATTGATCATAAGCATCTCATAACCAAACTTATAGCCAGTCAGGTCGGATACTAGCGTGTCCAGAATCAGGCAAACCACAGGCGACGCAATGCAGATATAAGGCACCCAACGGTCGCGAACGCCGCGACGCGTGATGAGACCGAAGGCGAAAAGCCCCAACAATGGCCCATAAGTATAAGAGCAGAGCGTGTAGATGGCATCGATGATACTCATGGAGTTGAACAGTCTGAAAGCGATGATGAATCCAACGAACACCAAAGCCATCGCCACATGCACCCGCTTGCGCAGCCGCTCATCGCCCTGCCGCTCGCAAACGTCGACACAGAAGCTCGTCGTCAGGGCTGTCAGGGCCGAGTCGGCGCTGGAGAAGGAGGCGGCTACAACGCCAAGGGTAAACAGCACAACCACGAGGTCGCCCAACCTGCCGGTGGCGGCAAACATTGGCACGAGCTGGTCGCCCGACGCGGGCATAGAACCGCTCTGTTGCGCGAGATGAAGCAGCAACACACCAAGAGCCAGAAAGAGAAGATTCACCGGCACAAAGGCAAATCCATAAGTGCACATATCCTTCTGGGCATCGCTCAACGACTTGCATGTCAGGTTCTTCTGCATGAGATCCTGGTCGAGTCCCGTCATCACGATTACCACGAAGATACCGCTGAAAAACTGCTTCCAAAAGTTTTGTCGGGAAACCCAGTCGTCGAATACGAATATGCGCGAATGGCTGTCGGCGGCGATGCTCTCCACAGCCTCAGCGGGCGTGAGATGCAGGGCGCTGACCACTTGCAGAATGATGAGCACCAAAGCCGTGAGCATGCATAGGGTTTGCAGAGAATCGGTCCATACCAGCGTCTTGATGCCTCCGCGGCGCGTATAGAGCCAGATGAGCGCCACAAGCAAAGTCACGGTGATCGGGAATGGGACGCCATAACGGTCGAGCACGAACTCCTGCAGCACAATGCAGACAACATAGAACCGTGCGGCCGCGTTCGTCATCTTGCTCAATAAGAAGAACGAGGCTCCGGTCTTATAGGTGCGCCGCCCCATCCTGCGTTGCAGATAAGTATATATTGAAGTCAGGTTGAGACGGTAATAAACCGGCAGCAGAATGAAAGCCACAGCAAAGTAGCCCAAGATGAATCCCAGGCACATCTGCAAGTAGGTCATGTCGGTCTTGATCACCATTCCCGGGACAGACACGAAAGTGATGCCCGAAATGCTGGCGCCCACCATTCCGAACGCTACGAGATACCATGGCGACTGACGGTTGGCGCGAAAGAAAGTGTCGTTGTCGGCCCGTCGCGACGTGAGGCGGCTGACAACCATCAGCAGCCCGAAATAGACGAGCATCGTTATGAGCATTAACATAATGTATGCAAAGTTACAAAAAAAATGTCGGGCTTATTTTGTCCTTCGCTCAAATTCAACTATCTTTGCAATATTAATCAACGAAAATTGCTTGGAGTATGAATATTTGTATCGTTGCCGGAGCGCGTCCCAACTTCATCAAGGTGGCGCCTCTCATACGTGCCATTGAGCGTTATCAGGCTCAGGGAAATCAGAAAAATCTTCATTACGAACTGGTATATTCAGGACGTGAGGACGACCCAACCGTAGAGGACTCGCTGTTCAACGACCTGCAAATCAAGAAGCCCACGACCTATCTGGGCGTAGACTGCGCCAACCTCAATGTGCTGGTAGGCGAGGTGATGGCAAAATTTGAACACTATCTGGAGAGCCATCCCACAGATGTCGTTGTGGTTGTCGACGACCTCTCCTCCACTATGGGCGTGGCCATCGTCACCAAGAAGCAAGGACTGGTGCTGGCCCACATCGCCGCCGGCACGCGTTCGTTCGATATCAATATGCCCAAGGAGATCAACCGCCTCGTCATCGACGGTCTGAGCGACATCCTCTTCACGGCCGGCATCAGCAACAACTCCATTGCCAACCGCGAGGGTGCTGAGTTGTCGAAGGTCTATATGGTGGGCAACATTCTCATCGACAATCTGCGCCTGCTCCACAACAAGCTCCATCGCCCGGAGATGATGGACCGGCTGAACCTGAAGGAAGGCGAATATATCGTCTTCACGCTCAACCGCAAGAAGCTCATCGCCGACGAGAAGAACCTGCACGACATGATCGCCGCCACCGGCGAGGCCCTGAAAGGCCACGCGATACCGGTCGTCGCACCGCTCAGAGGCAAAGCCGCAGAAGCCATCCAGAGGGCAATGCAAGGCACCGACACGGCCATGCAACTCGTTGATCCTCTGGGCTATCTCGACTTCATGTATCTCACGGCGCATGCCAAGGGCATCATCACCGATTCGGGAAATGTTGCCGAGGAAGCAACGTTCAACGGTATCCCCTGCATCACGCTCAACAGCTACACCGAACACATTGAGACCGTGAAGGTGGGCACCAACGTCCTCGTCGGTGAAGATCCGGCCAAGCTGCGTAAGGCTGTTGAAGACATGGCCAAAGGACAATGGAAGCAGGCCGGAATACCAGAAAGATGGGACGGCCGCAGCGGTGAGCGCGTAGTGAGCACACTACTGGAACTTTGCAGAGACCGGAACTGACACATCCAATACAAGACATAAAAAGGAGCTTCCCGCGAGAGAAGCTCCTTTTTTATTTAATGACTGTTTCCTAAATTTAAAAACTTTATCCTGAAAAATCTAATTACCGTCAAATGAACTAAACCTATTTTATTCTAAGACGTTACAAAAATTATCTATATTATCACCTTTTCCATCGTTGACGGAAAGGCTCATCATGGCCAAAGATCAGCGACGACCGCCGAATGAAGTTGAACCTCCTGCCGAAGCGCCATTGCTGCGAGAGGGAGCGCTGAAACTACGAGAGGGAGCGCTGAAGCTGCGGGAAGGCGCTGACATGCTGCGAGAGGGAGCAGACATACTGCGAGAGGGAGCAGACATGCTACGGGATGGAGCCGTCATATTGCGTTGGGGCGTAGAATAGCTGCGCGTGGGCTGCTGACGATAGATGCTCTCATTGCGCTGCGGGGTGAACGTGCGCGAAGGAGTTGACAAGCTGCGGTCTTGAACAGTCGAGCGTCCTACGGTCGTACGCGTACTGCTGTTGCGCCAGTCGGAATTGCCAACATTGGAATTGCTCACTGTGCCACGGCGAATCACGGTGTTATTGCGCTGGGGTTCGGCCGTACTTCTTGAGATTCCACGCGACTGAACGGCTTGAGAGTTCACGCGGCTGTTGTTGATATTGCCAAAGTTGCGGTCTCTCGACACGTTGGGGGTTGCGGGATTCACTCTTCCACCCGATGCACGCTGTCCGTCAGTACGCACGATGCTCTGTCCGTTGCCTCTGGATGAGCGGGTGCCATTGCCGAAGTCACCGTTGTGGGCAACCGTGCCGCGGCCGAAGTCACCACGATCGTACTCGTTTCTCATTCCGCTGAAGTTGCCTCCGCGTCCATCGCGGGGAGCGAAGTGGCGTCCCTCATACCAGCTGCGTCCGCCATTCATTCTCCAACTGTGGCCGCCATCGTAATAAGCGTAGAAGTGGGGGCAGCCAAAGAAGTAGTAGTCACGATGCGGATAGCGGGCGTAGATGCCGAAATGCCAATAGCCGCCGTCCCAGTAAAGAGGACGATAGAAGTAGGTAGCATCGACATACATGCGATATTGCCAGTCGAGAAGCACGTAGCCCAAATCCAGATTACGCTGTCTCCAATAGATGCCATAGAGGTCGTCGTAACTGTTGATGCTGAGCAGGTAGTCGAGATTGATTTCGTAAGCGGCTTCATATTGCTCATCGGTAAGATTGAGTTCGTAAGCCATCTTATCAGTCAGGAACAGGGCCTGCTGGCGAGCCTGCTCATAACTCATTGCGTTTGCCGAGACTGTCACTGCGAACAGTGCTACAAGGCCTAAGATGAACTTTTTCATATCTTCGTAGTTTTTAAATTCGACTTATGTTTTATTTCACGATGCAAAGATAGAATAAAAATAAGCAAGGGAGAAAGGATTTTCCCTAATGCGGTGGGGAATTTCCCTATTAGGAAGAATGACTCCGTAAAAACAAAACAGGCGCAAGGACATAGCCAGTCCTTACGCCTGTTTTTCCTTGGGGGAATATTGTTGCTAAAAGATTTTGCCGAAAGTGATGTTTAGGAATGTATTCAAAAGAATCTTCATGTCGAACCACCATGAGCGATGCTCCAGATAGTAAAGGTCGAGCTCAAGGCGGCGGAGCATCTTCTCCATGGTATCGGTGTAGCCATTGTAGAGCGTCGCATAAGAGGTTACACCCGGACGAATCTGATACAGACAGCGATAGCGCGGATCGTGCTCCATAATCTTGTCGATGTAGTATTTGCGCTCTGGTCTTGGTCCGACAAAGGCCATGTCACCGATAAAGACGTTGTAGAGTTGGGGCAATTCATCAAGATGGTGAATGCGGAGGAATCGACCCACCTTCGTAAGGCGGTTGTCTTTCTCGTGCTTGAAAAGCTCTGGACCGTTCTTCTCAGCGTCCACACGCATACTGCGGAACTTGTAGATGTAGAATGGGCGGCCAAACCGGCCGATACGCTCCTGCTTGAATATGGCAGGACCGCCATCTTCCATCTTCACCGCAATATAGCAGATGAGGAATAACGGCGAGAAAATGATTAGACAGAAGAATGAAACGAAGAAGTCAACAATACGTTTCGTGTCACGCTCAACTTCGGTCATGCCATCATAAACGTAATCTCTGATTTCACTGACATCATTCACTGCCAATGTGGTTGTTTGTGTTATTTGCCTAGTTGTCATGTTAACGGTGCTTTTATAACTGTTAAACGTTCTTGATAAACATTTATTGCTTTAAAATTATAAAATGATTTCACATTTTTGTAAAATCAGGAGTAATCAGCCGTACAATACGGTGTTCATCGTTGTTCTCAGCATTTCCCCATTGTTACGATATTTGTGGAAAAAGTGGAAAGGGCCTACTTTTGGTCTAACTCATACAATAATTTAAAGATAGCGACGTTTTCTCTTAACAAAGATTAAAGAAATGAATCATACAACACCCATTATATTGGCGTTCTCTGCCCTATCGTTATCGGTGCAGGCACAGGAAGATCCGGTCGGCAAGATCCGTTTGGACGAAGGACTGAGCTATAAGGTGGAGATGCAAGGCTCTCTGAGCGACAGCAAGACTCCGCTGTGGCTCAACGCCAACCGCTACGGATTGAGTTCCTTGGAGAAAGAAAATGGATATCTGCGTGCGGCCGTAGAGCGCAAGCTGTCCATCGACTCCCTGCGCCGATGGGGAATAGGCTATGCGCTCGACATTGCCGGCGCCTACCATTACACCAGCAAGCCGATTGTCCAGCAAGCCTACGTTGAGGGACGATGGCTGAAAGGAGTGCTGACCATCGGAGCCAAACAATGGCCTATGGAGATGAAGAACAACCGTCTCAGCAGTGGCTCGCAGACGCTCGGCATCAACGCCCGGCCCGTGCCGCAGGTGAGGGTGGCGCTCGACCAATGGTGGAACATCTTCGGCCTGCGCTGGCTCGCCCTGCGGGGACACATCGCCTACGGTATGCTGACCGATGGCAACTGGGAAGAAGACTTCACAAACGCTAAGACAAAATACGGCAAGAAAGTGCTCTATCACAGCAAGGCCGGATACATCCGCTTGGGCAATCCCGACTCCTACATGCCTCTCTCGGCAGAGCTGGGACTGGAAATGGCCTCGCTCTTCGGAGGCACACTGTATATTCCCAAACGCGGCGGCGGTCTGCAAGAAGTGAAAGGCAACACGGGACTGAGCGCTTTCAAGGACGCTCTCATTCCGGGCGGCTCTGATGCCACCGACGGCAACTACAAAAACGTGGAAGGCGACCAGCTCGGAAGCTGGGTGGGACGCATCAACTACGATGCTGATACCTGGAGACTGGGATTCTACTACGACAAGTTCTTCGAAGACCATTCCGGAATGTTCCAGCTCGACTATGACGGATACGGAACTGGCTCTGAATGGAACGTTGAAAAGAAGCACCGCTACCTGCTCTATGATTTCAAAGACTGGATGCTCGGTTTGGAGTATAACAGGAAGTATGGCACTTGGCTGCGCGACATCGTCTTTGAATATCTCTATACCGAATATCAAAGCGGTCCCATCTATCACGACCACAACAAGGGCACCAGCGACCATATCGGCGGTCGCGACAACTATTACAACCACAACATGTATGCCGGTTGGCAACATTGGGGACAGGCCATCGGCAATCCGCTCTACACCTCTCCTATATATAATAGTAATGGCCGGCTCTATTTCACCAACACACGGTTCATGGCTTTCCACTTGGGCGTCAGCGGCAATCCGTTCGACAACCTGCGCTATCGCCTTCTGGCTACCTATCAGGAAGGACTGGGAACTTACGACGAGCCCTACACCAAGCGGCGCCACAACGTGAGCTTCATGGCAGAAGCCTCCTACGATCTTCCCAAAGGCTGGACGGTCACTGCCGACTACGGAATGGATTTCGGTTCAATACTGGGCCACAACAAAGGCTTCCAAGTCACGGTGACGAAATACGGAATGTTTAAAACGAAAAGAAAATGATGAAAGCAAGAAACATAATTCCCCTCTTGGCCTTTGGCTTGATGGCCACTCTGTGGGGATGCGACATCGAGACGTCGGACAATGGCGACTTCGACGGAATGTGGCATCTGGAAACCGTCGACACCCTGGGCCATGGATCGCTCGACTGCAAAAGCAAGCATCTGTATTGGTCGTTCCAGATGCGTTTCATGCAGACCAACAATACAGAGACGGCAGAGATGTTCATCTATCGTTTTAACCATTCAGACGACTCTCTCGTGATCACCGAGCCTCGCGTCAACGACCGCGACCTGGGCGACACGTTAGTGACCGACATATCACCTTTAGCCAAATATGGCATCAACTCAACAAGGGAATCGTTCTATATCGAACGACTGAAAGGACGCGACATGGTGCTGAGCAACAAATGGCTCAGACTCGTCTTCCGCAAGTTCTGATAGAAACGAATATCCATCAATTGCTCCATCATTCAACAGCTGGCAACAAAGAAAGGGAGATCTCGATTATGAAAGTACTGCAACTTGGCAAGTTCTACCCAATCACGGGTGGCGTAGAGAAAGTGATGTACGACCTTACCATCGCACTGTCGACAGCAGGCGTGAAATGTGATATGCTGTGCGCTGACGAGACGGGCGAGAAGCATACCATCGTCAAGCCGCTCAACGACAACGCCCGCCTCATCATCACACCGACCTGGATAAAGCGCTATGCAACGTGCATCTCACCCGCGATGATCACTGAATTGAGACGGCGCTGCAATCAATACGACATCATCCATGTGCACCATCCCGATCCTATGGCTGCTCAGGCACTGTTGCTATCGGGCTATCGCGGTAAGGTGGTGCTGCACTGGCATAGCGACATCATCAAACAGCACGTATTGCTTAAATTCTACATGCCGCTGCAGAACTGGCTCATCCGGCGAGCCGACGTCATCGTGGGAACAACTCCTGTCTACGTGAAAGAGTCGCCACACTTGCAGCATGTTCAAGCCAAACTCACCAGCATGCCTATTGGCATCGATCCCGTGATTCCCAATCCCGATAAAGTAAAGGAGATCAGAGACCAATATGCCGGAAAGAAAATCATCTTCTCTTTGGGGCGACTTGTCACTTACAAGGGATATACTTATCTTATCGATGCAGCAGAGACGCTCCCCGACGACTATATTATCCTTATTGGCGGTTCGGGAGCTCTCAAGGCTGAACTTCAAGCACAGATAGACAGCAAGAGACTCAACGACAAAGTGAAGCTGTTGGGCCGGGTATCCGACGAAGATCTCCCCTCCTACTACGGAGCCTGCGACCTTTATTGCCTGAGCTCCATCTACAAGACCGAAGCCTTCGCCATCGTGCAGATAGAGGCGATGTCGTGTGGCAAGCCCATCATCGCGACGAAGATTCCCCATTCGGGAGTGGATTGGGTGAATGCCGACGGAGTATCCGGACTCAATGTTGAGCCTTGCAATGCTCGCCAGCTGAGTGAGGCCATTGTAAAAATGACAACCGACAAGGAACTGTACAACCGTCTTTCCAAAGGTGCCAGACAACGCTTTGAGACGCTGTTTACGAAAGAGAAGATGCTCAACCGGTGCCTGGAGATATACCATTCGGTACTAAACAAAGGTTAACTGTCCATAATCACAATTCAACCCATATTCAAAAATACAGACGAACAACAGATATTATGAAGAGAACCGCTTTATCCATCATCTTCGCACTTTCCGCGATTATTGCAATGGCTCAGACCGGATTGAAGAAAGTTTACGATGAAACCATCAATCCCATGACTCAAATTGACGAAGCCGTAGCGCAGGCAAAAGCTTCCAACGGCGAGAAATTCGTCATCTGCCAGGTCGGCGGCAACTGGTGCCCATGGTGCCTCCGCTTTGCCAACTTCATCAGCAAGGATGCAGACATCATGAAGTTGATAAACGAGAACTTCATCTATATTCACGTCAACTACAATCCCCGCAAAGCCAAAGGCGCCAATCAAGCCGACGCTGCCGCACTCATGCAGCGACTCAACAATCCGCAGCGCTTCGGCTTCCCCGTCTTTGTCGTACTCGATGAGGATGGAAAGGTGGTGCACATACAGGATTCAAGTTTCCTGGAGGAAGGACAAGGCTACAACAAGGAGAAGGTACTTCGCTTCCTCAAGGCATGGACGCCCGCTGCTGTCGGGAAGAATGTCGAGGCCAGTACTTCCACAGCAAAGTGAAAGTAAGCAGGCCCTCGTTGTTACAACTATAGTCGTACGATACATTTGTCAGGGACAGACTGGTTTTATAACCGTCTGCCCTTGCTAACGTAAGTTCTCTTCTATCCTTAGATCTTCTCCTCTGCAGACGCTATTTCAGCCCAACAATCTGAAATTATCCGCTCTCGCTTCATTGCTCTCCGATTTTTTTTGTAGATTTGCAGAGTCCACATAAACTAAAGAACGATGAACCGAAGATTACTACTGCTTTTTACATCGATTATTTTCCTGACTCTGAAAGGCAACGCACAAGCCTGGCAGAAGATGTCGCCACTCGTCAGACAGGCTGCGATGGAGATGAAGACGCCTGTCGTGCTTCACTCTCCTGCTTTACGTCAACGGGCTATGCGCCATGGGGTTATCACTGCCATAGTGAGTACCGACAAAGAACCAACAAGTCTCTTTGAGAAATACGGTTGCCGACAGCTGGCAAGCTTCGGAAATCTCAGCATAGCTTCCATCCCCTTGGCACAATTGGGCAGTTTTTCCATGGAGCCGGGCGTAATACGCATCGAGGCCGGACCAAGGATGAGCGCGCTGATGGATACCACGCGAATCGTTACCGATGCGATTCTGGCCTACGCGGGAACGGGACTTCCTCAAGCTTTCGATGGCGAAGGAGTTGTTGTGGGCGTGATGGACATCGGTTTCGACCTACTTCATCCCAATTTTTACAGCCGCGATATGAGCCGATACCGTATCAAGGCCATGTGGGACCAGCTGTCCAACGACACGCTGAACAGCCAGTTGTACGTGGGCCGCGACTATGTGGGAGAGGAAGAACTGAAGGCGATTGGCTGTCCTCGAGACGGCTATATACAGACTCACGGCACTCATACCACCGGCATTGCGGCCGGCAGCGGCTACAATACGGCGTATCGCGGAATGGCTCCGGAGAGCGATATCTGTCTGGTATGCAATGCCACGAGCGACGACGCCGAGCTCATCGATTCGGCCGACTACTATAAATACACCTACGCCACGGACGCTCTCGGCTTCAAATACATTTTCGACTATGCCGAGAAGGTGGGTAAGCCCTGCGTCATCAACCTCAGCGAAGGGTCTTTTCAGGACTACCACGGCTACGACCAATTGTATTATGCCATATTGGACAGCCTTACCGGACCGGGCAGAATCATCGTAGCCTCAGCTGGAAATACGGGCGGGCAACCGCGATTCATCCATAAGTCAGCTGACGAAAGCCTTGTGGGAGCTGGATTTTCCAACTACGACTCCAATCGGGCGAACCTTACCCTGAAAGGCAACGACAATTTCCGGTTCGTAGCGTCATTCTCCGACAACGGCAGAAAGAAAGAGGTTAATATCGATGTCGACAGTCTGCTGCAGACAGCCGACTCTACCTTCACCGACAGCATCATGGTCGGCAACCTGAAATATACCATCCAGGCGGTGGCTTATCCCTCTTGTTATGTCGCTACAGACAGATGCCTTGACGTGATCATCAGTTCCTCGAACAGCTACTTCGGTGGCTACGACGCTGTGACAATTGCTGCCGAAGGCCGCTCAGAAGTAGACCTTTTTGCCTTCAATGGCTATTTATATAAAGGCTCAGAGCCACTGGCCGGACAGATACAAACCGACCACTCTGTCAATTCGCCCGGCAGTGCGCCGTCGGTGATCTGCGCCGGTGCCAACAGCTATCGCACGCAATTCGTCAACTATCTTGGCGAGACGATGAGTTATCCCAACGGAGAAAACGGAGAACTGGCCTACTACTCCTCTAAAGGACCAACGTTTGACAACAGACTGAAACCCGACGTCGTGGCACCTGGAACCAATGTGATTTCATCTTACAGCAGTTTCTATATGGAAAGCGAGGGAGAAAAGAGAGACGAGAAATCCTTCACCAGCAAATTCCAATACGACGGTCGCACTTATCTCTGGGCAGCAAACACGGGAACTTCCATGTCGGCGCCTGTGGTCACGGGCAGCGTGGCCCTGTGGCTGCAAGCCAAGCCCGACCTTACGCCCGACGACGTGAGGGACATCATAGCCCACACGTCGACCCATCCCGACACAACGATGGCCTATCCCAACAACCAGTATGGCTACGGACAAATCGACGTCTACAAAGGACTGCTGTATATCCTGGGTACGCTCGGCATCAAAGACATTAGCGACCATCAGCCGTCGACGGTGAGCCTGAAGCCAATTCCGCAAGGAGTAAGGGTGACGTTCTCCTCTCCCCTGCCCTCACCTGCCAAGGTCTGCGTCTACACTACCGGCGGCAGTCTGCTTAGTAGTCACCTACTTACAGGTGACGCCGACATCGAACTTCCCCGCGGACTCAGCATTGTTCAGGTGAACGGTCCGGATGCTGGTAGCACGGGATCGGTCATCATAAAACGCTGAATTTGCAATTCAAGCGAGGATTCCCGTTGAAAATAACCTTGTGGAGAAATAACCAGACAGGCAACGTGGTCTAAGAGCTCTCTCCCAGAATGTTATCTGTTGTTCATCCAGCAAGAATCAATTTCGACTTTCAGCATAAAAGCTCTCGATTTTAAGCATAAAAGACTTCTGATTTCTGCATAATTGACATCTATTTTCAGCATTCCTCGAAAGAGCAATTACGCTACAAGCAAAACAAAGGGCAGGACGATTCTCTCATCCTGCCCTTTATTTTGTGCAACCAAGCTGGGCTTTCTATTCTCCCTTGAAGAGTTCCTTGATGCCACCAAGGCTTCCCATGAGGTTGGAAGCCTCGTAAGGCAGGAATACGGTCTTGGTCTTTTCTCCCTGAGCCACTTGCTCCAGCATCTGAATATACTTCTGCGCAAGCAGGTAGTTGGCTGGATTGGTCGACTTACCCACGGCCTCGGTAATCTTCTCAATGGCCACAGCCTCAGCCTCTGCTTTACGAACGCGGGCCGTAGCCTCACCTTCCGCACGCAGAATGGCCTGCTGTTTGTCGGCCTCGGCGCGGTTGATGGTAGCTGTCTTCTCACCTTCCGAAGCCAGGATCTGCGCCTGCTTCTCGCCTTCCGACGTGAGAATCGTGGCTCGCTTATTGCGCTCGGCCTGCATCTGTTTCTCCATGGCGGCGAGGACACTTTGTGGCGGAATGATGTCCTGCAGCTCAACGCGGTTGACCTTGATGCCCCACTTGTTGGTGGCATCGTCGAGAACACCACGCAGTTTCGTATTGATGATGTCGCGCGAGGTGAGCGTCTGGTCGAGTTCCATCTCACCGATGATGTTACGCAGCGTGGTCTGCGTGAGCTTCTCAATGGCATTCGGCAGGTCATTGATCTCGTAGACGGCCTTGAAGGGGTCTACAATCTGGAAGTAGAGCAAGGCATTGATCTCCATTTGGATATTGTCTTTCGTGATTACGTTCTGCCTTGCAAAGTCATACACCTGTTCGCGCAGGTCGATGGCGGACTTGTAGGTATACCGACCACGATTCATGCTGACCATGATTTTCGGACGGTCGATAAACGGAATGATGATGTTCACGCCCGGCTTGAGCGTAGCGTAATACTTACCAAGCCGCTCGATGACGCGAGTCTCGCTCTGCGGCACGATGATTATGGCCATCTTGACAAAGAGCAAAGCCAAGACAATGATTACGACCAATGCAATCTGTAATGTACTCATATGGGTAAAATTTAATAGGTTAGTTATTTTATTGGTGGTCTCTGAGAAAGCGTTTAAAGAGGTTTCACGGTCACTACTATGCTCTCCATGCTGACAATCTTCACGTTCTTGCCCACGGCAATGGGGCTGCCGTCTTCGCTTTTGGCCCTCCATTCATCGCCGTCTACCTTCACATAGCCGTCTTTTCCGACCTCGATAGGTTCAATAACGACGCCGGTACGCCCTATCAGCGCGTCAACATTGCTCTGTCGATGATCAGCCTTAGCCTGCAGGGCATGAAGCAACCGAGGACGGAGCAGATAAACACTGGCAACGCCCGTGATGGCGAAGATCAGCACTTGTGCCCAGAACGGCAGGGGAAACAGCGAGAAAACCATGGTTGTCAAGGCGCCAACAGCCAGACATGTAAGGAAGAAGTCGCCAAAACCTAATTCAAAGATAAGCAGGAGTCCGGCTATGATGAGCCAAACAAGCCAATAATGGGCTACAAAGAAGTCTAACATAGCTGAGAATGTTTTAAGGTGGGTTTACGATATACAGTAAGAGGTTTCTGCGGCATGGATGTTTGCCGGCAGAAATCTCTTGCCAATTATTTGCGACGAGTAGTCTTCTTTTTGGTGGAAGAGCTTTTCTTCTTAGTCGTCGTAGTCTTCTTCGTTGTAGAAGTCGTGGTCGGGGCCTTGTAATACTTCAGAGCCTCAGGCATCTCCTTCTCCAGAGCGGCAATACGCTTGGCGTCTGAAGGGTGGTCGCTGAAGAGATCGTTGGTGTTGCTGCTTCCGCCCTGCTGCATACTCTTCCAAAACGGAATAGCCTCACGCGGATCATAGCCTGCCATAGCGGCAAAGATGAGACCAATGTGGTCGGCCTCCGACTCATTGTCGCGGCTGTACTTGAGGTTGCGGAAAGAGAAATAGGTTCCGGCCACCTGACTGGCCACATCACCTACGCCATTGCCCACGGTAGAGTTGAGCACGCTGCCCAGGATGCTGGTGCCGATTTGCTGATTCTGCTGTTTAGAAAGTTGTTCGGCGCTATGCTTTGCCACAGCATGGGCAATCTCATGACCGAGCACGATAGCCAACTGAGCATCGTTCTTCGTGTAGGGCAGCAAACCCTCGTAGACCACGATCTTACCTCCAGGCATACAGAAGGCATTCACCTGCTTGTCCTGAACGAGGTTGAACTCCCAATTGAGGTTCTTCAACTCGCTGGTGTAACCATTGTTCTTCAAATAAGTCTCCACAGCGCTGGCCAAATTGCGGCCTACGCGCTCCACCATAGCTGTCTGTGTGGCATTCGTAGATTTCTTAGCTGTCGACATGTACTTCTGATACTCCTGGTTGGCAAGGCTGAGCACTTGCTCGTCACTCACCGAAATGTTGTGCTTGCGACCTGTCACAGGCACGGTTTCAGTAGTGCCGCACGCAGCAAATGTCAGTGCTGCCGCCAAAACAATAATGAAACTCTTAATTTTTCTCATTGTAATTGATAAATAAGTAATATTCTTTTCTACCGCAAAGTTAATGTAAAAAGACCGTAAAACAAAACAATCTGCCATATTTTTACATCCCATCTTTCCGCCATCTGTTTACGTATCATACATAAACAGGTCTACCCGACAAGCTAAACAGCCTCTGATAGGGAAGATGCTCAAGTCAATAAAGACAGGTTCTAAGAAGAAACAAGGATTTACGAAGTGGCTACCATAGCGTGGAAGTGGCTACCATAGCGTGGAATGTGATTACCACCGAGTGGTAATGTGATTACCACCGAGTGGTAATGTGTTTACCACCGAGTGGTAATGTGTTTACCACCGAGTGGTAATGCGTTTACCACCGAGCGGTAATGTGATTACCACCGAGCGGTAATGTGTTTATCACCAAGCAGTGTGATTACCACTCGCCGTAGTAACAAGCATCTGTTTCTGTTAATAATGTTAACAGATGCCATGTGTTCTACTGTCTTTTTGTAATTTTGCACCACTTTATTCAATGAACAAAATGATGAAATTCTCTCAAAACAAGCCTCTGCAAGCCCACTTGAGCATGTTCAGTGCCGAGGTGTGCTGGGGACTTATGTCGCCCATCACCAAAGATGCCATCCTTGGTGGAATCGACAGTATCGACATCGTAACCTTCCGTGTGGCTGGAGCGGCCCTGCTCTTCTGGATCGCCAGTCTTTGGGCTCCCAAGGAACACGTGCCGCGTCGCGACGTTCTGCGCCTGGCCGGTGCTGCACTACTGGGCATCGTAGCCAACCAGTGCCTCTTCACCCATGGCATACAGTATACATCGCCCATCAATGCAAGTATCGTCACCACCTCCATGCCCATCTTTGCCATGATTCTCTCGTTCTTTATCCTCAAGGAACCCATCACACTGATGAAAGCGGGCGGCGTGGCCCTGGGCTTTACGGGAGCTGTGGTGCTCGTGCTGTCGAGCGCTTCAGCATCAAGTGCCATTCAGGGCAATGTCGTAGGCGACCTGATGTGCATGTTCGCCCAATTTTCCTTCGCCTTATATCTGAGCCTCTTCAATCCCCTCGTGCGCCGCTACAATGCCATCACCGTGAACAAATGGATGTTTCTTTGGTCCACGCTGTTCGTCTGCCCGTTCACTTCCTTCCACATTGCATCGACCGACTGGCATGCTGTGGCTGGTACGGCATGGCTTGAAGTGGCCTACATTGTCGCCATCGGCACATTTGTCTGCTATCTGCTCTCCATCGTCAGTCAGCGGGTGCTGCGCCCAACAGTTGTCAGCATTTATAATTATGTGCAGCCCATCGTATCGGTTGTGACGAGCGTACTCACGGGCTTGGGCGTCTTCACCATTTGGCAAGGAATGGCCATTCTGCTGGTATTTACGGGTGTTTGGCTGGTGACGAAGTCGAAATCGAAGCGCGATATGCAGCAGGAGAAAAGTATAGAGCAACAAAATAAGAAGGCCTGACGAAGAGACATTCTTCAAGACCGGAAAGATTGCCTTCTCCAATCTTTAGGGATAAAACTCCTACCTACTCGGCAAATAGGGTCTCTCCCCTATCTTTTGCTCTACCAGATAGATAGCAACTCAGGAAGGAACAGAAGGTAAGTCGGAAATAATAATTTATAAATATCAGAGAGGAATAAGCAACTGATTGAAATCAATTGGTTTGATTTTTATCAAGAAAACAAGTTGATTAGGTAAATTAAGCAACGAAACGTAAGCAGCAATAAATAAAATGCCTATCTTTGCACTTGAAAAAAGAAAACCGCTGAAAGGCGGACAAGTAACAAAGGATAATTAAAAAAGGATAACCAATCGCTGAAAGGCGATTGAAAAAAGAAAGGATTAAATTATGAAGAAGATTGTATTGACTTTGGTTGCTGTGATGAGTTTGACAATGGGTTTCGCAGCTGACACTAAGAACAACACCAACGCCGAACTGCAGGCTTACAACATGAGCGTGAACTACGATCGCCTGGGAGCCGCACTGAATCTGACTTCTGATCAGATCGACGAGGTGAAGGATATTCACAAGAACTTCTGCGCAGAGATGATGAGCGCCGCCAATGCCAGCAACTCCGACAAGCAGGCTATGGTAGACAAGGCTGTAGAGAAGGATCTGAAGCACATGAGCTACGTGCTCACTGGCAAGCAGATGGAGAAATATGAGCTGATGCTCAAAAGCACACTCCGCAACCGTGGACTGGTGAAGTAATTTGAAACGAACGATTAGAATCTTAATGAGATAGATAAAGACCGCAGGCTACATGTGCCTACGGTCTTTTTTTGTGCGCTTTTATTTCGACGAAAGCTGTCGAAACAAAACGGGCAATCTATGGAAACAAAAAACGCCAGACAGAAGTAGAAAGAAAACTACTCACAGTCTGGCGGCTTGATTATTCAACTAAAAATACTTATTTTCCAATCTTGTTCAGATAGCGGTCGGCCTCAAGAGCTGCCATGCAGCCGGTTCCTGCTGCTACGACGGCCTGACGGTAGACGCTGTCGGCACAGTCGCCGGCAGCAAACACGCCTTCAACGTTCGTGCGGGGCGTACCGGGCACAGTCTTGATATATCCCACTTCGTCCATGTCGAGCTGTCCCTTGAACACTTCGGTATTGGGCTTATGGCCAATGGCAAGGAAGAAGCCATCGATGGGAAGGTCGTACTTACGCTCGTCGGGCTGGCCCTTGCGATAAACAAGATGGGCACCCTCAACACCATTCTCGCCATAGAGACCGAGTGTGTTGGTCTCGTAGAGTACTTCTATCTTGGGATTGTCTTCCACGCGCTTCTTCATGATCTCACTTGCCCGCATGAACGGCTTGCGAACGATCATGTACACCTTTGCGGCGAGCCCTGCCAGATAGGTGGCCTCCTCACAGGCTGTGTCGCCACCGCCCACGACGGCTACCGTCTTCTTGCGGTAGAAGAATCCGTCGCACGTGGCGCATGCGCTCACGCCTTGACCATTATACTTCTTCTCGTCGGGAAGACCAAGGTATTTTGCCGATGCACCTGTGGCTACAATGATGGTCTCTGCCTCAAGCTCATCGCCATGGTCAGTCTTCACACGATAAGGCTTCTTTGAAAAGTCTACCTCGGTGACAACGCCTGTGCGTACGTCACAGCCGAAACGGCGGCACTGCTTCTCCAGATCGCCCATCATCTCGTTGGCATCGACGCCGTCGGGATAGCCGGGGAAGTTCTCGACCACTGTGGTCTGAGTGAGCTGTCCACCGGGCAATACGCCGCAGTAGAGCACTGGATTGAGGTTGGCACGGCCCGTATAGATGCCTGCCGTATAGCCGGCGGGACCGCTGCCGATGATTAAACAACGCGTGTATTCCATATTATTATATAAATTTATTGGTTTTTACTCTGCCAATAGGGCCTCGATCTGCTTGGCGATGTTGGCGATCTTCTCGGTAGGCTCAAAGCGGGCTACGACCATACCCTTCTTGTTGATAAGGAATTTGGTGAAGTTCCACTTGATGTCGGGTTTGCTCTTATAGTCGGGATCGGCCTCTGAGAGCATCTTGTCGAGAATGGGATAGATGGGGTGAGTCTCGTCCCAGCCGGCAAAGCCTTTTTGCTCCTTGAGGAATTTATAGAGAGGATCAGCATCGTCGCCGTTGACCTTCAGCTTCTTGAACTGTGGAAACTCGGTGCCGTACGTGAGCTTGCAGAACTGATGGATGCTCTCGTCTGTGCCTGGAGCCTGCTGTCCAAACTGGTTGCAGGGGAAGTCGAGAATCTCAAAGCCCTGGGCATGATACTTCTCGAAGAGTTTCTCCAACTCCTCATACTGAGGGGTGAAACCACATTTTGTGGCTGTGTTGACAATGAGCAGTACCTCATTGGCATACTCCTTCAGCGAGACTTCATTGCCTCTACGGTCTTTCACCGAATAATCATAAACTGTCTTCATTTCTAATATTACTTTTTCCTGATTTGTATTTTTCTTTTCAGACTAAATGCAAAGTTAGCAAAAAGATGAGAAACCTGAAAGCCAAAGAACAACGAATTAAAGTTATTTAGGGAATTTCCTTTATCAATAGGGAAACACCTATGAGAATATTCCACTTTTCTATTTGTATATTGGCCGAAAGAAGTTAATTTTGCAATAGAAACAAAGAAAACAGCATTATGAAGACGACAATCAAGACTTTACTCTTCGGTCTGGCAGCACTGCTGACCCTTAGCCTCACCTCTTGCGACGATGATCAGGACACGGCTTATTACCTGGCTGGCGAATGGCGCGGCACCATCTACGACGGCAACGACACCTACGACGCCACGTTCTACTTCAACCAGTACGACGACTTCTCTACCAGCGGCACGGGATGGGAAACCGACCGCGGATGGTACAACTACTCGCAGGCTCCCTTCCACTGGTGGGTGCGCAATGGAGAAATTTTCATCCAGTACGACGACCACACGGCCGTGCGCGTTTGGCTGAACGGCAATATCCCCCACAGCCGCTACGATGACGAGATGCACGGTTTCTTCGTTGACGACGTCACGGGAGAGACGCTGGCCGAATACAATCTGTATCAGACGGCCGGCAACAGCAAGGCAACAGAATTCGAAAACAAGAACAAATAAAATACAAACACTATGAAACGTTACAACTACTTACTTATGCTGCTCATCGCAGTGGGCAGCCTGACGCTCGCCTCTTGCGACGACGATGACGATTGGTATTACGACGACTGGTATTATGGCCGCAACTGGCACGACGGTAATCACGACAACGACCAGCCCGATGACCAGATCGACTTTGTGAAGATGGCCCAAACGCTTGCCGGCGACTGGCACGGAACAACGAAAGCCACTTTCCAGAACCAGGACGGTCAATGGCAAACGGTGGAATACTACACGGAAATCAACTTCACGCTGGCCAGCGCTTCCAATGCCACCTTCGGCAACGGACTGCAGAACGACTTTGAGGGTGACAACCAGCAGGCCACCTACTCACGCCAGTTCACATGGTACATCGACACGCAGGACAATCCTGGCGACATCATCATCGAATATATCGATCCGAACAACGTCTCCAGCAAGTTCAAGATGATCATCAGCTACGACGACCTGCGCCTCAACGAGCGTACGTTCACGGGAAAGATCGTGGCTGAGGACAACACGGAAAGTGACGTTTTCGACTGGAGCTACATGAGCGGCGCCAAGAATGTCACCTTAACCTTCGAGGGAGAGCAATAAGCAATCGGACATTTCTGACTTTTCAGGCCAGTCAGACTAATCCGACTTTTCGGACTTATCGGACTGGTCCGACCAATCAGAAAAGTCAGATCGGTCTGAAAAGTCAGGAAAGTCCGACCAGTCAGAAATCTCCAACAAAAAAGCGCACCGGGAATGCATATGCAACTACATTCTCGGTGCGCTTAATTTCTTTATGGCGGTAGGTATTACTTCTTCAGCTTACCGTAACGGCTCATGAAGCGGTCTACGCGACCTGCTGTGTCGACGAGCTTCTTCTTACCTGTGTAAGGAACATATCGCCGTTGGACATATCCTTGAATACGACGGGGCGATAGTTTTCGGGATGAATACCTTTCTTCATTTCTTTATTTGTTATTAATTAATGTTGTTCGTTTGGGTTGCAAAGTTACTAAGAATATTCCGCTCAGCCAAACAATTATTCTCATTTTTTTGATGATTAACGAGTTATCGACGAAAAAAACTCTGCCGAAAGCAACAGAATAGAGAAAAATTTGTAACTTTGCAATAATGAATCCCATAGAGACGCATCCATTCGAACCGTTCTTGCCAGCTAACGCACGCTTGCTGATGCTCGGCACATTTCCACCGTCGGAGAAGCGGTGGAGCATGAGGTTTTACTATCCCAACTTCCAGAACGACATGTGGCGCATCTTCGGTTGGCTGTTTTTTGCCGACAAGCACCACTTTGAGATTCCGGGAGAGAAACGTTTCAAGCTGGAAGAGCTGACAGCGTTTCTCCGCGCTCGCGGCATCGCCCTCTACGATACTGCCTATCGCATTCGCCGCACGAAGGGCACGGCCAGCGACAAGGACCTGGAAATCGTGGAGCCCACCGACCTCGACGCCCTGCTGCACGCCCTGCCCGAATGCAAAGGCGTGCTCACAGCCGGACAACTTGCCACAAAGGTCTTCACGCAACACTACGGCATCGACGTGAAGCAGCTGAAGATGGGCCAGAGCGTGCCCTTCAACTTCGACAACCGAACGCTGCGGCTCTACCGCATGCCCAGTTCGTCGCGGGCATATCCGATGAGCGTCGAGAAGAAAGCCGAATATTATCGGTCGATGCTCGAACAGCTGGGACTCCTAGCACCAGTGAATGATGAACAACCTAATTCTGACAAATAATGAACGCAAACCAAGACAAAATCACCATTATAGGCATTGCCGGCGGCACGGGGTCGGGCAAGACCACCGTAGTGAAGAAAATCGTAGAGTCGCTGCCACCGAACTATGTAGCTGTAGTTCCGCTCGATTCCTATTATAACGACACAACGGGACTCACCGACGAAGAACGCAAGGCCATCAACTTCGACCATCCCGATGCCTTCGACTGGAAACTGCTCATCAAGCAGATTGACGACCTGCGGCATGGAAAGGTCATCGACCAGCCCACCTATTCTTATATTCTCTCCAACCGTCTGCCGGAGACCATCCGCGTGGAGCCAAAGCCCGTCATCATCGTGGAGGGAATCATGTCGCTCATCAACAAGCGCCTGCGCGACATGATGGACCTGAAGATCTTTGTCGACACCGATCCCGACGAGCGCCTCATCCGCAACATCCAGCGCGACACCATCGACCGCGGACGTACGGTGAGCATGGTGGTCGACCGCTATCTGAAAGTGCTCAAACCCATGCACGAGCAATTCATAGAGCCCACAAAACGCTATGCCGACATCATCATCCCGCAGGGTGGTGAGAACGAAAAGGGCATCGGCATCATCTGCAAATATATCGAAGGGCTGATAAATAAGCAATAATAAAATAGCTACCCAACGGCAAAGGGCTAAACGGAAAGAGGAATCTCTTTCTGCTTAGCCCTTTGTTTTTTATTCGCTTATGCAGCGCCCATCAGAGAATGAGCACTCTCACCTCGGCGTTGGTCATCTTGACAATCTCGTTCATCGGCTTTTTGAAATATACGCTTTGAATGGCCTTGTTGACAATTCCATGCCCCACGGCGAGCACCGTCTTGTCGGGGTAGGTCACCTTCAGCCAAGTAAGGAAGTTCTGGGCACGGCTCTTCAAGTGCTCCAGGCTCTCAATATCGTCGGGCCAGTTGTTGCGCCAGTCCAGGTCGGGAATATACTTTCCGGTGAAGCTGCCCCAGTCGCGCTCGCGTAGCAGCGGTGTGGTCACAATCTCTGGATTGCCGTGAGGCTCGCTGATGATGCGGCATGTGTCGATGGCACGCTTCAGGTCGCTCGCAACAAAAACATCAATCTTCTCTCCTTTGAGCTTATCCCTCACCTCGCGGGCCTGCTCTAGGCCGTGCTCATTGAGTTCTCCCTGTTCCTGCCCCTGCAAGATTTGGGCTGCATTATCCACCGTCTCGCCATGGCGCACTAAAAATAATTTCGTCATTTTCTGAATAATATCTTAATTACGACTGCAAAATTACAGAAAATTATTAATTTTGCAACAATAAAAGACAAAATGCGCATGCAGTTCAAACCAATTTTTCCCACTTCTCATCTTCTTTGGTCATTCTCTGCCTGATAGCAATAGGTTAGATGCGCGAAGCGGCACCGCCGTCCGCCCCTTAATATAAGGTGTTTCATAGCCCGCATACTATGCCATCTATCCAGCGCAATGACGTTCAGGAAATGAAAGGGACTGGACCAGCAGACGCATTTAAAGCAAATAAGAATCTGCAAAATTGAAAAGACGGCCCTGAAGGCCAGATAAATTCGTAATCAGAAAAGAAATATAGATATGAGATTATTGCAAAGTTCCGTTTTCCGCGCCGTAGTGGCAATCATCGTCGGCGCCCTCTTAGTGAAGTACCGTGAGGATACGGTGACATGGCTGACCATAGCCATTGGCGTACTGTTTTTTCTCTCCGGACTCACGTCGGTCATCATCTATTATGTCAACAAGCGAAACATAGAGCGCACTGCATCCGAGGGGGCTCCTGAGGCTGCCCGCTCGTTGATGACTCCGGCATTTCCCGTCGGCGGACTCGGATCGATGGTGCTCGGCGTAATTCTGGCCTTCATGCCCGTCACCTTCATCCGTGGGGTGGTCATCATTCTTGGCGCCATCGTCATCCTGGCCACGATTGGACAGTTCGTCTCTTTGGCCCAAGCGCGCCGTTATGGGTCTGTTCCGTTCTTCTTTTGGATTTTCCCGTCGATACTCTTCCTCATTGGTGTGTATTGCGTAGTGAAACCCGTCGACTCGGCCTCTCTCCCACTCTTCATCATCGGTTGGGCTCTGATGGTCTACGGTGTGGTGGAATGTACCAACGCATTCAAAATATACCGTCTGAAGAAAGCTTGGCAAAAGATGAACGAACAAGCGCAGAAGCCACAACTCGACAACATCCAGGATGCCGAGGAAGTGAAAGAATCCCAAGACGCAGAAACAAGGAAGTCTTCTTCGGATGATGCTCAAGCATAATAGAACTTCGGTGTTTTCTGTATTTTTTGTATCTTTGCAGAAAAAATAAAACCTTTATCTGAAATGAAGAAATATTGTCAAGATCTGACAGTGGTGTCGGCTGAGCACTTATCGGACAAGCACACGCTGTTGAAGCTCACGCGAGACGAGGCCCTGCCCCCCATGCAACCCGGACAGTTTGTCGAAGTACGCTGCGACGGCAGCGCCTCAACATTTCTCCGCCGCCCCATCTCCATCAATTATTTTGATCCGGAGCGCAATGAGATGTGGATTCTTGTGGCTGCCGTTGGTGATGGCACGAAGAGTCTGATGAACCTCAAGGCAGGCGACAAGCTCAACTGCATATTCCCCTTGGGCAACCATTTCACCCTGGCCCAGCGTCCCGACGAGAAGTTGCTGCTCGTAGGCGGTGGCGTGGGCATCGCCCCATTGCTCTTCGCCGGCAAATGCCTGAGCAAGCAGGGCGTGAGACCCTCCTTCCTCTTGGGAGCACGCTCGGCCAAAGACCTTCTGGAGCTGGACCTTTTTAAACAGCTGGGCGACGTCTACGTCACGACCGAAGACGGATCGCTGGGCGAGAAAGGGTTCGTCACCAACCACTCCATCCTCAAAGAGCAGAGCTTCGACCGCATCTGCACTTGTGGCCCCAAGCCCATGATGATGGCTGTGGCACGATATGCCTCACATGCCTCCATCGACTGCGAGGCTTCGCTGGAAAACATGATGGCATGCGGACTCGGCGCCTGCCTCTGCTGCGTGGAGAAAACCACAGAAGGCAACCTGAGAGTATGCAAAGACGGACCGGTGTTTAATATCAATCAATTGTTATGGCAAATCTAAGTGTAAAGATCAATCGTCTGTCGCTGAAGAATCCGGTGATGACAGCCAGCGGCACCTTCGGATATGGACTGGAATATGCCGACTTCGTACCCCTGGAGGAATTGGGCGGCATCATCGTGAAAGGCACTACGCTCGAACCCAGACAAGGCAACGACTACCCGCGCATGGCTGAGACAGCACAAGGAATGCTCAACTGCGTGGGACTGCAAAACAAGGGCGTCGACTACTTCTGCGAGCATATCTATCCGCAAATAAAAGATATACAGACCAACTTCATCGTCAACGTGAGCGGCAACTCGCCTCAGACCTACGCCGAGTGCGCGCAGCGGCTGGCAAAACTGGAGAAAATCCCCGCCATAGAACTGAATATCAGCTGCCCCAACGTCAAGCAGGGTGGCATGGCTTTCGGAGTCACCTGCGAGGGAGCAGCATCGGTAGTGCGTGCCGTGAGAAAAGTCTATCCCAAGACGCTCATCGCGAAGCTGTCGCCCAACGTGACCGACATCGCCAGCATCGCCCGCACCTGCGAGGATGAGGGTGCCGACAGCATCTCGCTGATCAACACTCTCCTGGGAATGGCCGTCGACATCGAGCACCGCAAGCCTCTGCTGAGCATCCGGACCGGTGGACTGAGCGGCCCAGCCGTGAAGCCCGTGGCCCTGCGCATGGTCTACGACGTGACTCATGCCGTAAAGATTCCCGTCATCGGACTGGGAGGAATCATGACCGCTGAGGACGCAATCGAATTCCTCATGTGTGGCGCCACAGCCATTCAGGTTGGCACAGCCAACTTCATCGATCCTGGAGTCACCATGAAAATCCGTGATGGCATCAACGACTGGCTCGACCGCCACGGCTGCGCAAGCGTCGACGAAATTATTGGAGCCATAGATTGAACTGTCCTAGATATTCGCGCAACATATCAAGCCCATCCTTCACTCAGGATGGGCTTTTTTGTCTCATTTTCCGCAGCATACCTGTATTTATTGCGACAGAAGACAGAGAGAATAGTTCTCTTATTTGTCTGCAACGGAGGATATATACAGCTCCACCGACAGAACATAAGCCAGAAATACGATAGTTTATGGTTGCTGACAATTGAGAGCAGATCTGCTGACAGCTGAGAGCAGATCTGCTGACAGCTGAGAGCAGAACTGCTGACAGCTGTCAGCAACTATCAACTCGCAGTATTCACAATATATATCGTGGCTTCTGAGAGGTGTTAAGCGCTTACTGCCACGGCAAGATAAAGGAATGATGCTGTAGGAATACCCGCATTTTTCATTTCTAGCCACGGAAAAATCCGGTACGCCCCAACAATTCGGAAACAAGAGCAGAAGATTCTTTATTGCAATTTACTGGGGAAGAAGCTTAATCCAGTTCATACCACGGCCTGAAAGAATACAACCACCAATGATGTATGGGTGTTCTTATTGGAAGATATATCCACAAAAGACTTGATTCGGCCTTCGGGAATCATTACCTTTGCAAATGTAAGCAGGTGGTGAGGCAACTTCTCGATTAGGAAAACATGCGATGGGAGCCAGACCTCCTACAGTCAGAATGAGAAGCACAACAGAGAGAGAAGAGAAAAGAAGAAGCAGAAAAAAGCGTGAAAGACCGATAACTTTTGAGCAAATGTTTCACGGCCGTTTTTTCAGCCCTTTTCAGGCACAAAAGTTTCCCACGTCTGGTCGTCGTAGAAGACGCGGATCTCTGTTATCTTGCGGGGCTTTTTTTCAACAATTTTGATAACTTCTTTCGGTTGAGGTGCAGCCACCGGTTGCTGTCCGAAAAAGGTGGGTTCAGCGTAAGGAGCTGTAGTCGGACGCTTGACATCCTGAGAAGGATTGTCGACCGCAGAGGCAGGGTGGGGAGTAGCATCTTGATCGGTGGCTGACTGCGGAGCAGGTGAATCCTTCTCGAACATTTCTCCGCGACCAAACAGAAGCCAGTCGGTAGAGATTTTCGGAATTTTGTTTTTTATAGCCTCGACGATATTGAGCGTAGGTTTGGTACGACCGTTGAAGATGCTGCTGAGTGCACCTTCGCTCATACCTATAAAATTAGCGAAGACTTTTTGGGTCTGATGCTGGTTCTCCATTACGAGACGTATTCTGTCTTTCATCAACTCTTCCATAGTTGTCTGTTCTGTATCGGTTAGGCCGCTAAAAGGCCAAAATTAGTCGTTTTCTTTACGATTTACAAAGGTAAACAATATTTTCGAGACAAACAACAAATGTGAAGAGTATTTTGTTCTGAAGATTCGTATTTTGATATTTAAATATCTACACTTTAGTTTTGAAAACTGAATTTTCGGTATTTAAGATTACAAATTCAAATTTTCAGTTTTAAAGCGGCTTAAAGACGCCAATACAGCGTTTTTTCGCAATTAATTGGATTCTAATAGGTTGATTTACGATTTCTCGATGAATTTCAGCCATTATCCGGCCCTGAAGGGGTTTAGAGAAGAGAAAAGTTCGCCTTTTTATTCTTTAAAAGTGTATATTTTATTGGGAATCAATAGCTTATGCTCACTTTTGAAGACCGTATAAAAATAGGTTTGTATTTTAAAATCTAAATATTTTGATTTTAATTTATTGATTTACAAAGCAATTTAATTTTGTATTTTAAAGAAAACGATTTGATTTTGCAAATTAAATGCTAGTTTACAACTGTAAATGTCGAAATAATCAACAATTTAAAATGTTATCAAATGTGAAGACTAAATTCATAGCTTCTTTTGAGACTAATTTTGGGCGTTTTTGCAATATTCTGAACCGACGGCAAGACGAGGCGAAAATACGCGATTTTTGAGAGGGCTAAAATTGGCAAAAACACCGATGAATAAAGGGATTTCCAAAGAAAATTTATGGCATTTCAGATTCTCGAAATAGACGAAAATAGGCCGAAAATAAGGGGAAAAAGCCAGAAAATCGACACTTTTGGCTGGATTTTAGAAAAATCAGAATCTGATGAAGGACCTGAGAAAATCAACCAGAATGAGCCGAAACAGGCCTTTCCCTTTGGCGGAAAAGGCCTGTTTTTTAACGTTTTAGCCGATCGTAAACATGATTTGGAGAGGATTTTCAGAAGCCCCTCCCCGCTTCTATTTCAGTGCATAATGAAGAACACAAGCTCTTTCATCAGTTCTGCCGGGCTTGTGCTGGGGTTGTCAACACCCTTGTTTTTCATATCTATCTCCTGTATCTTCGCCAGGATTTTCATCACCTTCACACCTGTGTAATTTCTCATCCCGATGAGATAAGGGCGGGCGGCCCAGGGCGACTTCAGATCGAGATACTGTGCCACGCTTGCCTCTGTCTTCTGTCCGGGAGTGTAGTAGGCGACCATCAGATTCTGGAAATAATTATAGAGGGTGGGCAACAAGAGGAAGAGTCCCGCTGTCTTTGAGTTTTTGTCAAAATAATTAATGATCTGATTGGCTTTGAAAATTTGCTTGTTGGCGATGGCATCACGAAGCTCAAAACCGTTGAAATCTTTGCTCACTCCTATCTCATGTTCCACGACCTCCGGAGTGACTCTTTTGTTGTCCTTCGGAAGCGAGATGAGAACCTTGTCAAGCTCCGAAGTCAACCGATGCAAATCTGCACCGACATGGTCGGCGATCATCTGCGCGGCCTTGTCGTCGATGGCTGCCTGATGAAGTTTAAGGTAGCCACTGATGAAAGCCGGCAACTCATAGTCGCGTTTCTTCTTACTCTCAAACACGACAGCCGAAGGCGGAATCTTTTTCGCCACTTGCGAGCGCCCGTCAATCTTACCACCTTTATGGCAGAGTACGAGGATCGTTGTGGGCGCAGGTTTTTCAAAATAGCGTGCCAGTCGGCTTCCGTTGCCTTTCATGTCCTGACTCTCCTTGACGATCACCACTCTGTGGTCGGCCATCATCGGGTAGGCCAGCGCCTCATCGGCCACGCGCTGGTCGGTGGTCTCTGCACCGAAGAGTATCACCTGATTGAAGTCGCGCTCTTCCGGCTTGAGAACATTCTCTGCCAGATAGTCGCAAATCTTGTCGATGAAATACGGCTCATCGCCCTGCAGGATATAGATGGGCGCAAACTTGCGGTTCTTCAGGTCGCGCATGATGGATTCATACGTGGCCGTTTGTTTTTTCTCAGCCATAAATTATATTACCGGAAACTTAGAATTCATATTTTTTTGCTACCTTTGCAGCCATGCAAAGATAACAAAATGATTCCAATCAACCTACCGCAATACGATATAAATTTAGGTGGGACGAAAGACAACCCCACAATTTTCGATATTCTGCGCCACAGATTTGTGGCCCTGACCCCAGAAGAATGGGTGAGACAGCATTTCGTCCACTACCTTGTTGACCATCTCCACTACCCTGCTCCCCTGATGGCCAACGAGGTGAAGCTCAGCGTTGGCAACAAAAAGCTGCGTGCCGACACCGTGCTCTACGACCGTACACTGCGCCCGAGGATGATCATCGAGTACAAGGCTCCCAACATCAAGATTACCCGGAAAGTGTTCGACCAGATTTTGGCCTACAACACATTGCTTCATGTGGAGTATCTTGTGGTGTCTAATGGACTGTCGACCTATTGCATGCAGACCAACGCCAACGACAACACAACGAAATTTCGGGATTCTATACCCGAATATAAAGAGCTCTAAAACTCGCGTATTTTTGAAGAGACGTACAGTTGGTCGGAAATATTAAAAATATGAGGAAGATAATTCACGTGGATATGGATGCATTTTTCGCGTCGGTAGAGCAGCGCGACCACCCCGAGCTTAAAGGCAAGCCCGTGGCCGTGGGCTTCGACGGTCCGCGCGGCGTGGTGGCCACGGCCAGCTACGAGGCGCGACGGTTCGGCGTGCATTCCGCCATGGCCATGTCCCGAGCCAAGCAGCTCTGTCCCGACCTCATCATCGTGGGCAGCGAGCACCATCATTATAAAGAGGTGTCGATGCAGGTACACGAAATCTTCCAGCAATATACCGACCTCATTGAGCCCATCTCCATCGATGAAGCCTTTCTCGACGTGACCAAGAACAAGAAAAACATGGGGAGCGCCATAGAGATTGCCAAAGAGATCAAACAGAAAATTCGTGAGGAGACACAGCTCACGGCCTCCGCAGGAATATCCTATAATAAGTTTCTCGCCAAGATTGCATCCGACTGGCGCAAGCCCGACGGGCTGTTCTGCGTCACTCCCGAGGAATCCCTCGAGTTCATTGCCCAGCTGCCCATAGAGAAATTCTGGGGCATAGGCCCTAAGACGGCAGATCGCATGCACCAGATGGGCATTTTCTTAGGTTCACAGCTCCGTCTTGTGTCGCGCAAACATCTGGTAGAAGTATTCGGCAAAGCCGGCAACATCTATTACGACTTTGCTCGTGGTGTGGACAACCGACCAGTGATTGTGGAGCGCGAACGCAAGTCGGTGGGATGCGAGCAGACCTTTCTAGAAGACCTCACGCTGCGCGGTCAAATCATCATCGAACTCTATCACACCGTGGAGGAACTCATCACTCGCATCAACAGCGCCAACTTTGAGGGTAAGACGCTCACGCTGAAAGTGAAATATGGAGACTTCACCCAGATCACGCGGTCACAGACATCCACCCATACGCTGAAGACGAAAGAGCAGATCCTGCCCTTGGCCAAGCAACTGTTGCGTCAGGTTGACTTCTCCCCCGCCCATCCCATCCGACTCATCGGACTCTCGGTGAGCAATCCGTCGCAGGAAGAGCCGAGCAAGCCACGCTGGGTAGAAGGCTGGCTGCCACTCGAGTATTCGGAGTGATTGGAGTTATCCGACTAGTCCGAAAAGTCCGACTGGTCCGAAAAGTCCGAAAAGTCCGACCAGTCCGAAAAGTCCGACCGGTCAGAAAAGTCCGACCGGTCAGAAAGCCCTCTAATTTGCTGCCCCACTCTTGCGGTATTCCTGCGGTGAGAGTCCTGTGTGCGACTTGAAATAGCGGCAGAAAAAGGAGGTGTCGGTGAAATGATAGAGCCAAGCCAGTTCCTTGATGGTGATACGGCTCGTGCGCAATTGCAATTTTAGCTGCACGATGACATAGTGGTCGATGATGGTCTTGGGATTGCGGCCCGTTTTTCTATTTACGATCTGCCCCAGATACTTTGGCGAGATATGAAGTCCCGACGCATAAAAGGCCACATCGCGCTGCTCCCGATAATGTTCCGCGACCATCCGCATAAACTCCGAAAACAGTCCGTTCACCCTATCACTGCCCAACTCCTGTGGGCGCCGCTGGGGATTGCGCTTCAGAAAGTCGCTGAATCCCAAGAAAAACGCCTTGAGCTGCAGCAGCACCAGCTGGTCCAAGCATTGACAATTGGGCTCAGAGAAGAACACCTGCAACAGATTCATCATATTCTTCACGATGGCCGACACTATCGGTTTGTCGCCTCTGCAGCGGTCCACCCGCAACAGGGAGTAGACCGTGTGCTCCATCTGTAGCGAAGCCTCGCGCAGCATTGCCGTATCGTAGCAAAGCAACCGGGCTGAAAAGCCTCCCGAGGCCTCAGCCAAGACCACATCTCCGGGGAAGAGAATGATGACACTATCAGTTGTGAGGCACCACTGCTCGAAGTTTACTTGCAGTTTAGCCTCACCGCTAAGGCAATAGAGCAGCACCCCCTCATTGAGCACAACCGGCGAATGGCTCCATTCGTTTAGGTCAGAGGTATATAATTTTACTTGATGAAGTATTGTCAGATCTTCGTCCACCATAATTCGTTAATCCGTTTTCAACCACAAAGTTCGGAATTTTATGCCATATTTCAAGTTTGTTGTTCCGAAAAATACCATGAACAAAGGAAAATCGTCAACGGAATAACGCAGGATTAGCCGTAACTTTGCATCCGATTTCAAAGAACGAGTAAACATGTATAGAAAGAGAAGCGTGCTGTTTGGTGCTTTTCTGATAGGGTATTCCCTCACCGTCACAGCACAGTCATCCATGAGAATTTCACTTCCTGAGCTATTCCAGCTTGTAGAGAAGAACAGTCCGTCGCTACAGGCAAGCCGAAGCGACACTGAGGCTGCCGACGAGGCCCTGCGAGCTGCCAAAAGCCAACAGCTACCCGATGTGAACGCATCGCTCTCGGCTAGCTACATCGGCAATGCACTCATGACCAACCGCCATTTTGGTGATGCACAAGGTCTGCATTCCCCCCACTTCGGCAATAGTTTTGCACTCGAGGCCGCGCAGACCGTCTATGCCGGCGGAGCCACCAGCGCGGGTATCCGCAAGGCTGAGATTGCGTGCCTGATGAGCCAGTCGCAGCTCTGCCAAACCCGCGAGGAGGAAAGGTTCTTGGCTTTGGGCCAATGGCTCGACCTCTACCGCAAGGACAATGCCGTCAGCGTGGTGAAGAAAAACATTGAGCTGACCCGCCAGCTCATCGATCAGATCAAAGACCGTCAACAACAGGGACTCGCCCTGAAGAACGACATCACGCGCTACGAACTGCAACTACAACAGCTGCAGCTCCGCCTGACGCAGTTGGAGAATGAGCGCCTGATAGCCAACCATAGCCTCAACAACACGTTGGGCCTCGACGCCCGGACGGTGGTGGAGTGCGACTCCACAATCGTGGCGCAGGCTTTCAGCCGAGAGGCTGAAAGCGTATGGCAGCAAGCCGCAGCACAGTCGCCCAGAATGCAACAGGCACGCCAGGCCGCCGACATGGCCCAGCAGGACGTGAAGTTGGCCAAAGCCGCCATGCTGCCCAAGGTGAGCATCTTTGCCGTCGACAATTTCAATGGTCCCATCACCTATGAGTTGCCGCCCATCAACAAGAACATCAATGTCTGGACGGTAGGCGTCGGCCTCAGCTATCCCATCTCCGGGCTGTTCAAGAGCAACCATCAGCTCCGCCAGGCACGCAAGGCCGAAGCCGCAGCGCAGAGTCGCTTCGCCGCCGCGGCCCATCAGACCGACAATGCCATGCAGCAAGCCCATACGCTCTACCTACAGAGCTATGTTGAGCTGGCCACACAGCAGAAAAACGTAGAGCTGGCCCAGCAAAACTATCAGGTGGTCAGCGAGCGCTATCTGAACCAGTTGGCCCTCATCACCGACATGCTCGACGCCAGCAACTCACGGCTCGACGCTGAACTCAGTGAGGTCGATGCCCGCATCAACATCGCATACGCTTATTATAAAATGAAATTCATCGCAGGTACATTATAAAACAATTATATGAAGAATAGAAACATGAAACGGCTCTACAATGCCGCCGTTATCCTGCTCATCCTCCTCGGGGTCGTCTATGCCGCTAACCGACTGTTCCACTTCGGGTCATACGAATGGACCGACGACGCCATGGTGGTTCGCCATATCACGCCGCTCAACACTCGCATAGAGGGATTCATCAAGGAGATTCGCTTTGACGACTACCAGTATGTGCACCAAGGCGACACACTCGTCATCCTTGAGGATGCCGAATACCGCTACGCCCTTGCCCAGGCCGAGGCCGGCGTGCATGGGCAGCGGTCGGGCACCCACGCCGTTGCAGCGGGCATCACCACCACCCGGAGCAATGTCACTGCCGCCAGCGCGGGCGTGGAGGCCGCCGAGGCTGCCATCGCCGAGGCCAAGGCCAACATGGAGAATGCGCGCCGCGACTATCTGCGCTACCAGGCCTTGGTGGGCAAGGATGCCGTCACCCGGCAGCAATACGACCAGATGAGGACGCGTTTCGACGAGGCTCGCGCCCGCTATCAGGCCACCGTGGCCCAGCGCCGGCAGGCTTCGGCCTCACGCCAGTCCACGGCCCTCACCACCCATGAGCAGAGTGCGCGCCTCAGACAGCAGAGTGCCGGTGTGGGTGTGGCCCAAGCCGCGCTCGACATCGCCCGCCTCAACCTGTCCTACACGGTGATCACAGCCCCATGCGACGGCTACATGAGCCGAAAGGACATCCACGTGGGACAGTTGGTGCGCCCGGGTGAGACTCTGGCCAAGATTGTCGACCAAGCCAACGTGTGGGTGTTGGCCAACTACCGCGAGACGCAGCTCCGCCACATCCACATTGGAAGCAGCGTCACCTTCAAGGCCGACGCCATTCCCGGCGTGGTCTATCGTGGCCGTGTGGAGTCTATCAGCGCCAGCACCGGCGCGGGCTACAACCAACTACCCGTCGACAATGCCACGGGCAATTTCGTGAAGGTGGAGCAGCGCGTCCCCGTGCGCATCGTACTCGACCGCCACACCGCCGCGGCCGACATCAAGCGACTGTTGGCCGGACTGAACGTGGAAACAAAGGTGGATTATTAATATGGCAGGACCCATACCCGCAGGAGGACCGTTCACCATGCCGATGTATCGCGACTTTGTGCCCAAAGCGATACGTCCATGGATCTATCTGTTCTTTCTGTTTGTCTTTCAGCTCACGGGCGTCTACTATTTGGGCGCCGCCCAGCAGATAGCCAGCACCACGTCGCTGATGAACTACGACGTGATGATGGTTGGGCTGTGCAACGTGGTGGGAGTGAACATGCCGTTCCCGCTGCTGTTCCGATTCAAGTTCCGCTTCACCAACCGGCAACTCCTGCTCAATGCCGCCATCATCATCCTGATCTGCGACATCGGCGCGCTCTACACGCAGTCGCTCTTCGTGCTGTGCATCCTGAGTTTCATCGGGGGCTTCTTCAAACTCTGCGGCACGTTTGAATGCGCGTCCAACATCCAGCTCTGGATGACGCCCAAGCGCGACTTCCGCGTATTCTTCCCCATCCTCTACATCTTCGTGGTGGGCGACATCAGCCTCTCCGGTTGGCTGGCCCAGGTTCTCACTTATTGGTGCGGCTCGTGGCAGGCTATGAACTGGTTCATCGCCCTGCTCCTGCTCATCGTCATCCTGGGCGTTTTCTGCCTGACGAAGAACTTCCGCTTCATGAAGCCCTTCCCGCTCATCAGTGTCGACTGGCTGGGCTGCATCCTGTGGTCGCTCATGCTGTTGGAGGTGATATGGCTTTTCAACTATGGCGAATACTACAATTGGGCGCAAAGCCGCGTGTGGCTGACGGTGCTGCTGATGCTCATCGTCACTGCGGCCGTCAATATCCCGCGCATGTTCTTTATCCGTCATCCCTATATTGCTCCAGCGGCCTTCAAATATAAGACACTTGTGCCCACCCTGCTGCTCTATTGCGTGGCCGAATTCATGAACGCTACGCCCAAGGTGTTGGAAAACACCTTCACCGGAGCGGTGATGCATTGGGGGTCCTATACGGTGTCCGTGCTCAATCTCGTTGCTGTCGCAGGTACGGTCTTGGGATGCGCATTCACTTTCTTGTGGTGCAAGATACTCAACTTCCACTACACGCGACTGCTGATCATTGGATTTGCCGCTCTGTTGGGCTATCAGATCATGATGTATTTCTACATCACTCCCACCCTGCCCCTCTGGCGGCTCTATCTGCCCACAATACTGCGCACGTTTGGCTACGCAATCTATTTCACGGCCCTCACCATCTATCTGGAGGAACTGATGCCCTTTGAGCATTTCTTCATGGGACTCACGATCTCCGGTTTTGCGCGCAATGGCATGATGGAGGCCATCTCTACGGGCTTGTTCAGCTACGGCATCCGCTATCATGTGGCCGACAACATGGCGCGTGCACTGCCCTTCGGTCCAGAGGCTGCTTTGCTGACGAGCATTAAGCAGATGTTTGGTCTGGTTTGCCTCTTCGGTGTGTTCTTCCTGCTCATCTATATGCTCTATGATGTGCCGCCCGTGAGAACAACGATGAAGAAGATGCCCTACTGGAATCAGGTGGGCAAGCAGCTCATCCGCTCTTTCACCCGCCCGCGAAGATTCAAGTGCATCGACTAACAACAAAGCGGCATCAGAAAGTCTCTTCTTTCTAATGCCGCTTTTATTCTGTTCTGTTCGCTGAAGATTACTCACACCACATCGGTTAGATCAGCAAATCGCTCAATGCTCCTCATGCGATCATGCTGAAAAGGCTGAATCTCCTCGTGCTTCCAGGTTACGTGGAAAGGCACGTAGACAGCGCTGCAGCCCACACTCAGAGCCGGCGCAATGTCCGACTTGAGCGAGTTGCCCACCATGCAGAGTTCCTGCGGTTCCACACCCAGCTCGCTGCAAAGGCGCCGGTAGCTGTCGGGAGTCTTGTCGGAGACAATACTCACCACGTCGAAAAATCTTCTGAGTCCCGACCGCTGCAGTTTATTCTCCTGGTCGAGCAGCTCGCCCTTCGTAAACACAGCCATACGATAGCAGCCACGGCGGCGCAAGGTCTCCAGTGTCCCCACTACGCCTTCGAGTGGCGTGGAAGGCAGTCGCAACAGTGAGCGACCCAACTCGAGTATAGCCTTCACGGTGTCGCCGCTGACCCGTCCGCTGCTAATCTTCACAGCATTCTCGATCAGTGACAGGGTAAAAGCCTTACTGCCATAGCCCAGCTCGGGCATATTGGCGGTTTCGGTCTCGAACAGCGACGCCGAAACCTCGCGTGGCTTGGCATAGTCGGCAAGCAACTCACAGTAATCCTGCTCCACTTTCTCAAAATACGACTGGCAATCCCAAAGGGTGTCGTCGGCATCGAAGGCCAGCGCCTTCACATCGTTCAATTTCTGTCTCATCATCTTCTTATTTCGGTTCCGTTCTCCGCCACCCATCGCTCGGCAGCGGCACGGGCAGGCTTTCCGGTCTCGGTCATCGGCAGGCGGGCTATATGGTAATAACTCTTGGGTTGCCAGTATTTGGGCAACACATGCTGACAAATGGCCCTCACTGCTTCCAGATTACCGTTTTCCGTGAGCAGCACAACCACTTCTCCAAACTTTGCGTCTTTTTGGCGGCTCACCATGAAGGGCTCAGCCAGATATCGGCGAAGCCTCTCCTCCACTTCTTCAATCTGTATCTTGATGCCACCCGAACAAATGACGTTGTCCTTGCGGCCAAGGATGCAGAAGCGATTGCCGCTGATCTCCACCCGGTCGTTGGTCACGAGTGGTCCATCGTGTACCAGCGGGGCATCGATGACCAGGCATCCCTCCACGTTCCTACTAATCGTGACGCTATTGAAAGGCGTATACCAATGGCTTGCCTCCTCTCCGTTGAGACGTCGCAAGGCAATATGCGAGAGCGTCTCCGTCATGCCGTAAGTCGACCATACGGCGTTTGGGAAAGCCTGTAGCTCCTGTTCCAGAGAGGCATCGATGGCACCGCCGCCGATGATGAGATGGCGCGACTGCATGAGCAGTCTTCTCTCCCGCTCCACCTGCAGCGTGTTATAGACCTGCATCGGCACCATGGCCACGAGATCGAAAGGCTTCTCGTCACCGAGCGTGGCAAAAGGATGCCCCGAAGGCTCTACACTGACCAGCTGCAGCTTGCGCTCAATGCTGCGCACCACCATCATCTTGCCGGCGATATAGTCGAGCGGCATGCAGAGCAGCGCCCTATCGCCAGGTTGTAGACCGAGAAAGTCACAGGTGATGCGTGCCGAATTGAGCATCTTTTGTTTCTCCACTTCCATGGGTTTCGGGCTGCCCGTCGACCCACTGGTATAAACCGTTAAAGTCGGCGAGGGGCTGTTCCAGTCGTCAAAAAAATCTTGTAAGGTCATATTTTTTAATGCAATCAGATACAAAAATATAAAAAAAACGCCTAAGTCAAAGGAAAGGTAATAAGTTTTTTCTTATCTTTGCGAATGAGTGGAGACGTGTAGGGAGGAAAGGTTGCTGTGATACAGCAACTTACTAAACTTTCGCGCACAAAGGACTTTCGCGCACAAAGGACTTTCGCCCCCACTAAAAACCGATGATTTAGCGCTAAGCATACAAGAACCAAAGCAAATAAGGAACTATGGATCACAACACATTTTCGCCCCGAAGGCCTTTCGCTGGTGACAAGGTGCCTTCCATGACCCGCCGCTGTGGTGATTACGACTATACACAGCGTCGCATCTACATGATAACCATGGTCACAGAGGGACGCCGGCGGCTTTTCGGGCAGATTGTCGGCGACAGCGAGGCCCCCAAGGCCACAGAATGCTATCCCCATATTCTGCTTTCGCCATTGGGGGAGGCTGTAGCCCAAAACTGGAACGACATTCCCAAATATCATCCCGAGGTCAGCATTGTTTCCCTTCAGATGATGCCCGACCATTTCCACGGCATCCTGTTCGTAAGGCAAAAGCTCCCTGTTCCTTTAGGCAAAGTGCTTCTCGGTTTCAAACAAGGCTGCAACAAAGCCTACCGGGAGTTTTTCCCCAAAGTCGCGTATGCTGCTGTATCACAGCAGCCCACAAGGAATCACGGTCTCCTCTTCCAGCCCAATTACAACGACAAGATACTATGGCGCAAGGGCGAGCTCCAAGCGTGGATGCACTATCTGGAAGACAATCCTCGCCGGCTGCTTGTCAAACGCCAGCACCCCGAATACTTTCAAGTAAGGCACAGCATCCAAGCCGGAGGGCACACTTTTGATGCTATCGGCAACCTATTCTTGTTGCAACATCCATCCAGACTTCAAATAAAATGCTCCCGCAGGCTAACCGATCCTGAAATCGAAACCCAATGCCAATATGCGCTCAAAGAAGCATCACAAGGTGCCGTGCTTGTATCGCCTTCTTTTTCCAAAGGTGAGAAAATCATCATGCGTGCAGCCTACGAAGCCGGTTATCCGCTCATCCTGTTGCAGGAGAACGGGCTGACGGCTCTCAGCAAACCACACGGCAAGGCTTTCGAAGCCTGCTCAAGAGGGCAGATGCTCATTCTGGCGCCTTGGCAGCACCACAATGAGCATCTTGTCATCCAGCGAAGCCAATGCCTCCAACTGAACGACATGGCCCACGATCTGTCCACCTATTAGCGCTCGCTTAAGGGAACTGCGGATACTTGTCGAAGTCGGGCTTGCGCTTCTCCAAGAAGGCGCGGCCGCCCTCCTGAGCCTCGTCGAGCGTATAGTAGAGCATGGTGGCATCACCGGCGAGTTCCTGAATGCCGGCCTGACCGTCGAGCTCGGCGTTGAAGCCAGCCTTCATCATGCGGATAGCCAGCGGCGAGCGTTCCATGATGGTCTCGCACCAGGCCACGGTCTCATCTTCGAGCTTATCCAGTGGCACCACTTTGTTGACCAGCCCCATCTGCTCAGCTTCCTTGGCTGAGTATTGGCGACAGAGATACCAAATCTCGCGAGCCTTCTTCTGCCCCACGATGCGTGCCAGATAGCTGGCGCCCAATCCTGCGTCGAACGATCCCACCTTGGGGCCTGTTTGTCCGAAGATGGCATTCTCTGAAGCGATGGTCAGATCGCAGACCACGTGCAACACGTGTCCTCCGCCAATAGCGTAGCCGTTGACCATAGCGATGACGGGCTTCGGCAACCGGCGGATTTGCATTTGCACGTCGAGCACGTTCAGACGTGGCACTCCGTCCTGTCCCACGTAGCCTCCGCGGCCTTTCACGTGCATGTCGCCACCCGAGCAGAAGGCCTTGTCGCCAGCACCGGTGAGGATGACCACACGAATGTCGAGCGTGTTGCGGCAGTAGGTGAAGGCCTGGCTCATCTCCCACACCGTCAGCGGCGTGAAGGCATTGCGGTAGCGTGGCCGGTTGATCGTGATTTTTGCTATGTGATTGTATTCTTCGAAGAGTATCTCTTTAAAGTCAAACCCTTCTATCTTTTTCCATTCTCTTGGCATATCGTTGTATTTTGTTTATAGGTGTTAGTCTTCTTGTGCTTCCTCCACTTTGACGGTCTTTCCGCCGTGCATGATATAGTTGGTCACGGTGACCGTTGATATCAGCTTACCTTCGCTGTTCGTTACATCCACCCGCCAGGTGTGCAGCGTTCTACCTTTATATATAATATGTGCGATAGCGGTGACGGTGTCGCCTTCAAGCACACTGCGCACGTGATTGCCACTGACGTTGATGCCTACGCATATTTTGTCGGGACAGAGCGCCAGACTTCCCACTCCGGCCAGATTCTCTGCCATTGCCAGCGATGCACCGCCCGACAGGAATCCGAAGGGCTGGCTATTGGTCTTGTTCACTTTCAATCGTGCACCCACCGTATCAGGCTCAGGGGTGGAGAAAAACTCGATTCCCAAAGTTTGGGACAGACCGTCATTTTTCAATCTGAAGGCTTTCAGTTTCTCTATGTCCATAGTATTCTTCTTTTATTTTATCTCTAAGATGCAAAGATAATAAATTCCCGCAAAAAAACGCCATGAAAATTTTGTTGGTAAAAGAAAAAACGTTAGTTTTGCAATTGAAACAGGTTATCTGCGACAGCAGAGACTTGTTGTTCTCCGCAAGGAGAAGGACGTTCGGCAAATTATCTTCAACTGCAATCTGGTAACTAAAAAGTAACGTTGATAATCTTGCAAGGGCGTCCACGCGATTGGTATTGTGGCAACTACAACATGTAGCAAGAATAGATATCAGTGGCGTGGACTTTACTTGTTACACGTTACAGGTTTCACCAGAGCCGCAGTTGAGTAATGGGTTTAGACTCCACGCCACACTCTTAATCCCAGGACAACGACTTGTCCTATGTTTCTACCAAGAGATGGCTACGCAAACTTGGGGTTGCCCTCCAGCAAAGGGCAACCAAGTAAAGAGTCCGATTCAATTCAGTTCTTAAGCTGCAAACAATACATTACATGATCATTTTGACAGTATGCGATTTCAAGTTTCATGATAGTGAGGACAACCTTGCGTCGTAAAGGAAATTCGGAGAGACACCGGACCTCCTACTTACACGCTATAATCGATGCAGCGCCGAACGCTACTGTCCATTATGACAGTCCCTGTTCGATAGAGTCAGGACGAGGAAAGAATAGAAATTACACTAATTTGGTTATACATTCGGACTCATGAAGAGACATGAGTTAACTTAAGTTCGAACAGGAGTCACTGTGAAGTGGCCCTGTTTTTTTCTGACTGCGATAGCCTCGCTTCCGACAACTTGTCATTCGAATTACGACATTCTGACATGCATTCCTGCTTGGTATGCTTCTTGCAAAAGATAGGGTGTAAGAATTCGAATAACAAATTAAAAAGGAATAATATTATGTACAGTAGAAATTTTTGGTTTCCCGAAGTCTTCAACGACTTCTTCGATAATAACAATATGGCACCGGCAAGAGCCACAGCTCCCGCCATCAACGTTTTGGAAACACCTTCCGGCTACCGCGTGGAGCTCGCCGCTCCGGGCATGAGAAAGGAGGATTTCGATATCAACATCAATCAGGACGGCAACCTCACCATCAAGATGGAGAATCACCGCAAGCAAGAGGAAGAGAAGTCTCACTATCTGCGCCGCGAATTCTCCTACACGACCTACGAACAGACGCTCATTCTGCCCGATGAGGTAGACAAGAACAAGATCAGCGCTCGCGTAAGCGACGGTGTGCTCACCGTCAGCCTGCCCAAGATTCAGGCTGAGGAACAGAAGGTTGCCCGCCAGATTGGTATCGAGTAAGGCAAAACAAGCAGAATGTCAAAAGTTCACCCTCTTCAGGATTTTGACATGAGCATATATATAAATAAGTTGTGTGATTGTTAGTTTTTTAAGCCTCGTATATGTGAATATACGAGGCTTTTTTGTATTTTTGCACTGCTCAAACTTGAGCCAGGGCGCCCGTAGCGATAAAGCGAACACCCTCAGAGGCGCTAAGCCACACTTACTAAATTGATAAAACGACTATGATAAATTTACTCTTATTCTCCTTTGCCCCCTCATCACTGCCCTTGCAGTTGCTGGTGATTGTCGTGGGCATAGTCATTGTACTCTATGGTGCCGACAAGCTCACCGAAGGTGGAGCCGCACTGGCACGCCGAATGCACATTCCCCAAATTGTCATCGGACTCACAATTATCGCCATCGGAACAAGTATGCCCGAGTTCTGCGTCAGCTTTGTCTCGGCCTTGAAGGGTACGCCCGACCTTGCCGTGGGCAACATTGTGGGAAGCAACATCTTCAACGCCCTGCTCATCGTGGGCTGCGCGGCCATGGTGGCGCCGATGACCATCCTCCCCTCCACCGTGAAGCGCGACATTCCCTTCGCCCTCGTGGCCTCGGTATTGCTGCTCATCATGTGCCTCGATGCCACCATCTCGCGCCTTGATGCCGCCATTCTCTTCGCACTGTTTGTCATCTTTATGGTCATCACCATCCGCGGCGCCCGCAACAGCGGAAGCGATGAGCAACAGGAGGAGAACAAGAAAGAGATCTCACGTCTGCGTGCATGGATCTATATGCTTCTCGGACTCGTCTGTCTTATCTTTGGCAGCAATATCTTTGTCGACAGTGCCTCAGCCCTTGCCTCATCGCTCGGCGTCAGCGATGCCGTGATCGGTCTGACCATCGTGGCCGGAGGTACATCGTTGCCCGAACTGGCCACGAGCATTGTCTCTGCGCGCAAGGGACAAAGCGGCATCGCCATCGGCAACGTGCTGGGGTCCAACGTGTTCAATATTCTGATGATTCTCGGCATCACGGGGCTCATCCAGCCCATGCAGATCACGGGCATCACGTCTGTCGACCTGTCAATGCTCGTCATCTCGATGATCCTGCTCTGGCTCTTCAGCTATACGAAGTACACGCTCAGCCGCTGGGAGGGCGCTGTGCTGACCTTGGTCTTCTTTGGTTACCTGGGCTGGTTGCTGACAAACGCATAAGCAGAGAAGCCGCAGCAAGGCATAAGCCAATGAGCTGCAACAGCAAAGAACGATAATACAAACATCACTATAAAGCAACATCAACAATGGAAATCGGAAACAAAGCGCCCGAATTTCTCGGGCTTGACGAGAACGGCAATGAGATCCACTTGAGCGACTTCAAGGGCAAGAAGCTCGTTCTCTATTTCTATCCCAAGGACTCCACAGCCGGTTGCACCCAAGAGGCCTGCAACCTGCGCGACAACTACGAGCGTTTTCTCGCCAAAGGCTACGCCGTTGTGGGCGTGAGCGTACAGGATGCCAAGAGTCATCTCAAGTTTAAGGCCAAGAACAATCTGCCCTTCCCCCTGATTGCCGACACCGACATGAAGCTCAACGAGGCTTTCGGCGTATGGGGCGAGAAGTCGATGTACGGCCGCAAGTATATGGGCACGTTCCGCACAACGTTCATCATCAACGAAGAAGGAGTCGTAGAGCAGATTTTCGGTCCGAAGCAAATCAAAGTGAAAGACCATGCCAATCAGATTCTCGGCGCCGAATAGTCGTCCGCACCCCTCACAGGCATGAAAAAGGCTGTCACAATTGTGGCGGCCTTTTTCGTTTCATCTATTAGAAGTGCGGGCTTATCAACTGCCTTACACCACCGCGCGGCCATAGAATAGCACCTTGCATCGCCGCGCAGCCAATTATGAATTATGAATTAACTTTCTCAAGCAGCCACTCCCGCAGGTCATCCTTTGGATCAAGTCCAAGCTTCTTGCGGATGTTGCCTCTCACGGTGCCCACGTTGCTCAGGCTCTTGCCTGTGGCCACGGCAATCTCCTTCAACGACATGTTTTTCAATATCAACCTTGCCACTTCCAGTTCAGCCGGAGTTAGTTGGGGGAAGACGGCCGACAAGTCCAGAGTCCGGTCGCGCTGCTCATTTTTCAGATAAGCCCCCAAGGCTATCAGGTTGTGACGGGTATGCTCCGAGAGATGCGACAACACGCCCTTGTCCATCTCGCCCGCACGTTTTGTTCCCCGGCATGGCTGGATGAGGGCTACGAGCTCGGTCTTGCTCATGTGGAACATGTCGAGCACGCTGTCCTGAAACTGCTTGTAGTTGCTGATCTCGAGACTGGTTGAGTTGACCAAGCGCTGCACCATCAAAGAGTAGAGCCAGATGCCCGTCATGCCAAAGAAGATGAGCATCACAAACTGGGACAGCATCACCTCGGGACAGATGGCGTAGGCCACCCCCATCGACACAAAAAATAAGATGAATACCACCGTTGGAGCCAAGGGCACCAAGCCCATGCAGATAACGATGAGATTGCAGAGCGACAGGATTTCATTGATGAGCATAAGCATCTGATGGGCCTCCAGCCATCCCTGCTGAGCCATGGCTGCCAGATATACGATGCGCACGCTCTCAAAAAACTGGTAGAGCACCGCCCTCCAAAAGAAAGATTTCTCCAGGCTCAACCGCCGGGTCAGAAAGAGAGTGAGCAGGATGAGGTTGCTCAGCCAGATTGATGCGGATATGGCTTGAAGCGGAATTCCCCGGTAGCCTATCAGACCGAAGACGAAATGCAAAGGCATGCCGAAGATGGACATGAGCGAAACCGTGAGGAACAGCACCAATTGCATCTCCTCTTTGCGGCCACTACAATGCAGGGCAGGTAAAGAGAGAACACGTGTTTTGAGGTTTAAGGCTGTTCTCGCAATATGAGTTTGTGTGTGTAATGTTTTCACTTCTGCCGTATAAGATGGTTAAGAGATCAAGAGCGCGAATTGCGCTTAATGGCCGCCAGCAGCCATTCCCTGAGGTCATCCTCTGGCGCAAGGCCGAGTTTCTTACGGATGTTGCCTCTCACCGTGCCCACGTTGCTCAGACTCTTGTCGGTGGCCACGGCAATCTCCTTCAAAGTCATGTTTTTCAATATCAGCCTTGCCACTCCCAGCTCTGCCGGCGTGAGCTGAGGGAAGATAGCCGACAGGTCAGTGGTCTGGTCGCGATGCTCATTTTGCAGATAATCTCCCAAGGCGATAAGGTTGTGGCGAGTTTGCTCAGTTAGGTGCGACATCACGCCCTTGTCCATCTCGCCGGCACATTTTGCTCCCCGGCATAGCTGGATGAGAGCCACAAGTTCGGTCTTGCTCATGTGGAACATGTCGAGCACGCTGTCTTGAAACTGCTTGTAGTCGCTGATTTCATGTCTTGTAGAGTTGACCAAACGCTGCATCACTAAGGAGTAGACCCAGAAGCCCGTCATGCCAAAGAAGAAAAGCAGTACAAACTGGGACAGCATCACCTCGGGACAGATGGCGTAGGACACGCCCATCGACACGGAGAACATGAAGAAAACCACCGTTGGAGCCCGGGGCACCAAGCCCATGCAGACGACGATGAGATTGCAGAGCGACAAAACCTCATTGACGAGCAACAGCTTCTGATGCACCTCCAACCAGTCCGGACGGGTCATGACCGCGATGTAAACGATGCCCACGCTCTCAAACAACTGAAACAACACAGAAAGCCAAAAGAAAGCCTTCATCAAAGTCAGCCGCCGCGAGAGGTAAAGAATCAGGAAGACAACCCCACAGAGCCATACCGCAAAAGAGATAATCTGAAAAATTCCCTCATATCCTATCAAGCCAAAGCCGAAATGCAAGGGCATGCCGAAGATGATCATGGCCGAGAATACCAGATAGACCATCAACTGTAATCGGTATCTTTGCACCAACAAATTTCAGAAATTAGCAATGTAGCAGATTTCGGAAAAATGAATGTAGCAGATTTCGGAAATTAGCAATGTAG
>ONYS01000012.1 GCA_900322095.1 uncultured Prevotella sp. | reverse complement strand
TAACACTACAAAGATACAAATAAAATGTTAAATAGCCAAGCAAAAACGATATTATTTTCTGATTATCAGAACGTTACATTTATTCAGTGAACACTAATTGGATTATTTTCAATGATTTTAAAAAAATAATCCATTTTTCTTTTTATTACAATAAATTTTATTTGTTTTTGTAGCTGTATAAGCGTAATTTCTCTCTAAAGTAAACTAAAAGCTTCTGCAAAGGTTCTTTTTGGAGGGTTTTATAGCATAACATTAACAAAACTATTTCTTTTACTAAACCTTATCGCTTATGAAAAAGCTAACCTGTATCACGGCCTTTTTGGCCTTGTTCGCATGCAGCAGTTCAGCGCAAAAGTATTGGGTGGATGCAACGACGACCGATTATTACGGCAATCCAGTCAACAAGAGTTTTGCACTGAACGTAGAGATCGATGGCGATCAAGCTACGATTTCAGATTGGAACAACTATCTGAGAGCGAGCAACATGACGCCTGTCGACACTGTTCCCGACAGAGTTGTTGGTTCCTATGATGCGGCAAATCGCCGTATCACCATCGAAACACCTAAGATGAACTATGGAGATTCCATTTCGAGTAAGTACTGTGTCATTGGCGCCGTCTCTCAATGGGGATCTGTACAGTACTACATCTTGGAGTCTGTGACCTATTACGGCTCTTACAGCTATGATCGTCACGACCAACTCTCTTTCATCGTTTCTGAGGACGGTAACACGATTACCCCTGAGCAGAACCCTGTCATCACTCAGATTGGAATTTCCGGTGACACATACTATTATGGTATGCGTGAGTACTACACCGCTTTCAATATGACTAAGATGCCTGATGGCTATAGTCTCAGCGCTGATCCTACGTCGTTTGATTTGACTTCGCAGCCAATGAAGCCTAACCAGAAGTCCACACAGAGCTTCAAGCTGACCAACAAGGGACAGGCTGATGGTCACTTCACGGTGTCCACCTCTGATTCTCAGCTTTCTGTTCTGTCGGCTACCGACTCCACATTGAGCGGCGGCCAGGCTTGCAACGTCATCTTCCGCTTCATGCCTACCGAGCCTAACGACAACTACACGGGCTATGTTTATGTCACAGATGACTCTGGCAACAAGCTGCAGGTGAGCGTGACGGCTAAGGTTGAAGCTGGACAGCCCTTCAGCAAGGTTGTTGACCGTGGCAATATTCTCATTGCTGAACCCGACTATGGCAAGTCATTCGTTGTAGATACCACTGCTTACGACAGACCAGTCCTCGTGCCTGAGTATCAGACCAACATGGGCTACTCGGTCAATGTCACCTTCACAGTTCCCGAAGGCAAGCTCGGTACGCTGTCATGGCGTGGCGAAACCAAGGGCGTGGAAGCCAGCGTGCAGTTCCGTACTGACGTTTGGGATGACGCACATGGTGGCTATACCTATTATGTAAATAAGAACGTGCGCTCTGCAGACTCTGTGGCTACAGACCTCTCTGGCAGTCAAGTCTTCGGACCTGGTGAGTACAACCTCCTCCTGCAGACTTCGATTTGGGGTCTGGCAGATGAGTACTATATGTGGTTCTCCAACTTTGCCCTCGATCTGCAGGACATTAAGGACAACGATGCTAAACTCGATACTAAGGATGTTGACTTTGGAACAGTCTATTCCGGCTACTATCCCGTTTCTCTCTCTGCTGTGGCCAGTCTGACCAATATGGGTAACAATCCTTTGAAGGTGACAGGCTACGACTGTGATAATCCTGAGTTCAGCGGTGTGATCTCTGACTCTGCAGCTACCTTCCTGAACCAGCTTCCTTTGCGGCTCACATTCAAGGGCAAGGGCGTAGGCGACCATAAGGGCAACCTCACTATCCATACAACAGGTGGTGATTTCGTTGCTTCTGTTGTTGCTCATCTCGACTCACTTGAGACTGACTTCCAGCCCATCGTGAAGGAAGGTGATATTCATTTCAACACCTCTTATACGAATCCGTTCCTGGTAGAGACTACTACCGATACTCCATTTGCTTTCAACTCCACACATGGAAAGGGCACTTGGGGCAATGAGAGATCTTGGCTCGATGTAGAGTTCGACGTTCCGCAGGGACAGACGGGAGTCCTCTCCTTCGACGCTTACAACAGCTCCGCAAAGGGATATGACTGGGAGAAACAAGACTCCGTCTTTGCCGATGGTACCCGCATCTTCATCGACGACTCATTGGTAGCTGAATACAGTGGTGAGTGCGACGCCAGCTCAGCTCTCTTGGATCCTGCACTTCTTAAGTTCGGCTATGGCCATCACGTTGTTCGCTTCCTCTATGTGAAGAGCAATTGGGAGCAGAAGGGTGATGATATGGTTAAGCTCAGTAATGTTGCTCTCAACGTTACTATCGATAAGGCTGACTCTGCATTGATAGACACCGATAAGCTCACGTTCTCAAAGCCTACTTTGCTCCGTACAAGTACTTCTACTGTAACCGTGCGCAATCTTGGCAGCAATCCTCTCTCAATTACTTCGGTCGACGGTTCAGCTGATGGCGTCTTCACAGCTTCAGCTCCTTCAGCATCTGCTTCTACGCTCGAGGATATCAAGTTGAACGTGGTCTTCAAGCCTGCTGAGGTGAAGGCATACGCTGACACTATCGTCATTCATACCACTGCTGGTGACTTTAAGGTTGCTTGCGCTGGTGAGGCTGAAGACCTCTATTATGATGGCCGTGCTCTCGAGGCCGATAAGATTCAGGCTGTGTTCAGCGATGGATTTGAGAACGGACTCGACAACTGGGAACTCATTAACGATGCTGATGGCAAGGGATTCGCTTTGACTGAGGGCTATACTTATCAGGATGCTGAGGCTATGATGAGCAATGAGGGCGAAGGCTCACTCGTTACACGCAGCTTCAACGTTCCTGAAGATGGTCAGACCTTCCTCGACTTCTATTCTTATGCCGACCAGGCTAAGGGATTGATCTCTTGTGGTACAGGCGACGACTTGACGAGTTTTGAGACCATCTTTACCGATGAGCTAGGGGCTGAAAGCTATGCTAACCATACAGTTGACTTGACTCCGTATGCTGGCCAGACTATCAGACTGGCTTGGAAGCGCGAGGGCGCAGGTAGCTACTTGCTCGATAACGTCCTTGTTTATCGCTACGAAGGCATCCTCAATGGTGTCAATGACTTGAACCGTGCTGAGACTATGGGTAAGCCCGCAAGCATTGAGTATTATTCAGTGAATGGTGCACGCCAGAATGGCTTGCAGAGTGGTGTGAACATCGTGAAGTACCGCTATGCCGACGGAACAACGGTTTCCCGCAAGGTTGTGAGAAAGTAAAGTTCTGTAGACTAACAGCAATAACAAACGCCGTCCAAGACATCGCTGTCTTGAACGGCGTTTTTAATTGGATGTAACCGAAATGAAGAGACGAATATTCATTAATAGTAGTCTGACCGCTCTTTTATTATCTCCATGAAGAGAACTGTATTGGCTGACGTGTTTATAGCTTCGTCGGACATCTTATAGGGTTATATTTCTGTTGTTCAGAGAAAGATAGTCTTGTTTAGTTGCAGAGAAACAAAAAAAATCTTATTTTTGCAATGCAAACAAGGAGAATAGGAGAGTAATTATCCTTTCTATCACTTCCTGCTCCTGAAATAATGAATTGTGAATCATGAATTTTGAATCAGAAACGTCATTACCCGATAAATTTGTAGCCCACATACGAGAGTTGATGGGTGAAGACCGCTTTGGTGCTTTTCTTGAGGGCATGAAGCAGCCCGCACCCGTTTCCATCCGACTGAACCCTCTGAAGGCTCAGGGATTGAGGCCTTGTGCTAATATGCAACCTCAACAAGTGGAATGGTGTAAGCAAGGATGGTATCTCAATGCTAGACCTCAGTTCACTTTCGACCCGCTGTTTCATGCTGGTGTTTACTACGTTCAGGAAGCTTCGAGCATGTTCTTGGATCATGTCTTGCGCACTTTTGTCCATCAGCCAGTGAGTATGCTCGACTTGTGTGCAGCGCCGGGCGGTAAGACGACTTGTGCTTTCTCGGCGTTGCCTGAGGGAAGCCGGCTGATGAGCAATGAGCCTTTGCATGCCCGTGCCCAGATACTGAAGGAGAATGTCATCAAGTTTGGCTCGCCTGATATTATCGTCACCAACAACTACGTTGCCGACTATGCCCGCACTCCGTTGTTGTTCGATGTGATACTTACCGATGTTCCCTGTTCGGGTGAGGGTATGTTTCGCAAGGATGCTGATGCGATAGGTGAATGGAGTTCTCAAAACGTAGAGAAATGCCAGAGACTGCAGCGTGAGATTGTTGCCGACATCTGGCCCTGCCTGCGACCCGGAGGTTTGCTCATCTATTCCACTTGCACCTTCAACCGCTTTGAGGATGAGGATAACATAGCTTGGATTTCTCAGGAGCTTGGCGCAGAGGCTTTGGAGATTCCTGTTGAATCGGGCTGGAATGTTGTAGGTCCCCTCACGGGTAACTTGCCTGTTTGCCATTTCATTCCAGGCATCACTCGTGGCGAGGGCTTGTTTATGGCTGCTCTGCGTAAACCAGGCTGCTCTGAACCTAATCCGAATTTGAGCGAGAGTGCTATGAAACGTCTGCGAGTCTTGGCTCATGGCGTGGAAACGGATAAAGTAAAGGGAAAGAATCGCGTGCCGGATATAACAAAAGCTCTTATGACTAGTCACGATGACGAGTTGCCTTTGGTCAATGTCGACTATCAGCAAGCGATTGCTTATCTGAGCCACAATGCCATCACGTTGCCGCAGAATGCGCCTCGCGGTTATGTGGCTGTTGGCTATGAGGACCATGCGCTTGGTGTGGCTAAAAACATAGGCAATAGGGCCAACAATCTCTATCCCCAGGAGTGGCGTGTGAAGAGTACGCACGTGCCTGAACCCTTTCATGTATTGGAACCATGCAGATAACGCTCATTGCAGTCTTGGACCAAAACCGCGCCATAGGCTATCAAAACCGATTACTCTTTCATATTCCGGAGGATATGGAGCACTTTAGACGTTGCACGCTGGGACATACCATCATTATGGGGCGGCGCACTTTTGAGTCGTTACCCCATGGTGCTCTGCCGAAAAGACGTAACATCGTATTAAGTCATACGTTGACTGTCATTGAAGGTTGTGAGGTGTATCCTTCCTTATCAGACGCTTTGCGGGCTTGTGAGGACGAGCAAGAGGTATTTGTCATCGGTGGAGCTATGGTTTATCGTGAGGCTCTTCCACTTGCCCACCGCTTATTGTTGACCTTGGTAGACGAGACTGTGGGTGAGGCTGACGCATTCTTTCCACCTTATAATGATTGGAAGTTGATTGATAGAGAGCTTCATTCTGGTTTCTCTTTTGCTATATTCGAGAAGTAAACTTCCCGTTTTTCGCATCGTTTTTTCCCATTCTCCACTTGTGTTTTATGCTTTTTTGCCGACTGGATTGAGACTCTCTTTCCATTCGTCATTCCGATAGCCTTTTAATAAAAAAGCGGGGAGGCTCAAAGTGTTGTGAGTCTCCCCGTTTAAGGTTACTTGCTGTCTGATGTTTATTCTTCTTCGTCGTCATCATCGTCGTTAGTATCGTCGCTAACGGCTCCATCAATAGGTAGCTGACGGTTGATGACTGCATTGAACGATACAATGGTCTCACTCCGTGAGAGTCCTAATGGCTGAAGTTTGTCGTGGATAATGTTGAGCAGATGATGATTGTTCTTCGCGAAAATCTTGATAAACATGTCGAATCCACCTGTTGTATAGTGACATTCAACAACTTCGGGGATTTTTCTTAGTTCATCTACTACTTCGTCAAACTTTGAGGGATCTTTAAGGTAAAGGCCAATGTATGCGCATGTCTCGTATCCAATTTTTTCGGGATTGATAATGAATTGCGATCCTTTGAGAATACCTAGGGCAGTAAGTCTTTGAATTCTTTGGTGAATGGCAGCACCGCTGACGTTGCAGGCCCTTGCTACCTCCAAAAAAGGAATCCGTGCGTCAGATGCTATTAATGATAGAATCTTCTTGTCTAATGAGTCTAAATTGTGACGTGCCATGATGTTATTGATTAATTTCGCACAAAGTTACGTTTTTTTTTGTAATATTGCAAATGTAAAGGGCGAAATGTTTTATAATTAACAGATTTATGTAAAAAGTCGAATGTGAAATCTATTTTTTATTCTCTGTTGCTGAATAGGTGATGCGAAGTGCCTTGGCTCGTCTCAGTGATTGTTTTACGTCCGTTATTATTCCCATTGGTGTATTGCGGTCGGCTTGTATTGACACCGTCATCTTGTCTATGTCGCCGGGTTCCATACGGCTTCGTTCTGCAGCCATATAGTCCTCTACTTCGTCGGGCTTAACGTATTTGTCATTGAGTTGTACACGGCTTTTCTGAGATAGTATTTTCCCCTGTGGTGACTCCGGACGACCGATATAGATATAACTTACGGTGGATTTCTTTGTCAGTCTGGTGAGTTCTGTACCTTGTGGAACCTGGTATTTCACCATGACGTTCTGCTTCCTCATGTGGGTTACGATCATGAAGAAGAATAGTACAGTGAAAATCAGGTCGGGCAGGGCGGCAGTATTAAGTCCCGGCACCTTATGATGCTGTCGTGAGAAGTTGAACCGACTCATTGTGCGTCTCCTTTCTGTTCTGTTCCGTTATACTGTTCAGCGATTCGTTGTGGGCAAGCCTTGTCTACCGTAGTGCGCTCATCGGTGGATAATTGGGCATAAGGCTTGTGATAGCGTTTCATTGCTGTCTGATTCTTCCATTGGTTGTAGGCAGCCACAATCTCATTCTGCAAGTGAAAATAAACGTCGTAGCTGGCGTGGGAATCGCAATTAATGGAGATAAGATGGCGTGAGCCTACTCTCTGAATCAGTTTCATCACCTCCTTGCGAACTGATTTCATGGGGGCAGGCTGTCCGTTGACGAACAATTGATTGGAAGCGGAAATCTTGAGTTCAATCATCAGATTCTTGTCCATCGACGTTTCCTGCTGAATATTCTTGTCCTCAGCCGGTGGAAGCTGGCGGGTTAGTCCCTTGTCGGTATCCATAGACGTGGTGACAAGGAAGAAGATGAGCAGCATGAAGGATATGTCTGCTGTTGAGGTCGTGTTCAGTTGTGGAACGTCGTGGTTGCGATGCTGGAAGATCATTTTTCCTCCTTTCTGTGCAGTGCTCGGTTGCGCCAGCCGCAATAAGCCACAGCAGCACCCGCGAAGATGATCATTACGATTGAAGTGTTGACAAACATATCGCTGATGCGAAGCCAAAGGGCGTCATTGTAGATGGCGCCATTGATGTGCATGGGTTTCGTTGAGGCAAAAGCAAGCGTGAGCAACATGAGAATCAAAGTTCCAATGATGATGCTGTAAGAGATCTTCTTTACGGGGATTCCGTTCTCTCTACGCAGTGCTTTGCCACGCTTTTTCAATGTTGAGGAGACGCTCCACACCGTGATGCAGAACGCAGCGAAAAACATCACCCACATGAGAATGATGAGTACGTTGGTCAAGAGAGGGTCGTTGAAGTTCGTATTCTCCAGATAGGGGCGGTTGAAGCCTACAGTCCAAAAGAGAATGAATACCAGCATAGATATCCCCACCAACACATAGAGTATGGTTTGGGAGATACGCTCGGTAGTCCAATGTCTGATGTCGTTCAGTTTCATTTTGCCTCCTTGTATTTCATTATGCAGTCAAGCAGAGAGATGGCTGACTCTTCCATCTGACTGGTCAGGTGTTCGATTTTCGACAGGATATAGTTGTAGAAGAGCTGTAAGATGACGGCAACGATAATACCGAAAATGGTTGTGATCAGGGCAACTTTCATACCGGCAGCCACAATCGTCGGACTGATGTCGCCCGCACTTTGAATCTGATCGAACGCCATCACCATACCGATCACCGTGCCTAAGAATCCAAGGGAGGGCGCGATGGCGATGAAAAGCGTAATCCAAGAGCAGCCTTTCTCGAGGTTGGCACTCTGCACAGTGCCGTAGTTCTGTACGCTCCGTTCAATGTCGTCAATGCTCTCATTGATACGCAGAAGCCCTTGATAGCAAATGCTGGCTACGGGGCCGCGGGTGTTGCGACATTGGTCTTTGGCTCCTTCTATATCGCCAGTTGAAATTTTGGATTCCAAATCAGCCATGAACCGCTTTGCGTTGATTTGTGACAGACTCAAGTAAATGATTCGTTCGATGCAGAAAGCCAGACCGAGCACTAAAGCCAGGGCGACAAGCGACATGAAACCAGCGTTGCCTTCGATGAACTTTGTCTTCAGTGACTGGTGGAATCCTTCACTTTCTGTATAGTCGCCAACGTCGGTGCTGTCGCTGGCTGCTTCGTTGAGTACGGCCTCGTCGTCATCCTCTGCATCGGAAGATGTATCAGTGGCTTTGGCGGAATCGCCAACCGTGGCAGCCGCTGATTTTGTTGTATCCGTGTTTGATGATTGAGCCATCGATATGGTGAAGGAGAATATAAGCATCACCATTATTGCAAGAGTTGCAACCTTATTCTTCATTTTACTATTTGCTAAAAACGTTTTGTTTCTCTTTTTATCTATTCCTATTAATCGTTGTATAGAGAGGCACAAAAGTAGCTAAAATTCGAATAACAGCAAAATAAAAAGTGTGAAATAATGTAGGGATGCAGAAATCAGAAATTATTCAATACATCGACAATGTAATCTACTACTTCTTCTGACAGCGTCGGATTGCAGGGCAGGCTCAGTTCCGTAGCCGAAAGGTGTTCGGTGATGGGAAGCGACATACTGTTCCAGCCTTTGTAGCATTGTTGTTTGTGGGGCGGGATGGGATAGTGGATATTCGTGCCAATGCCGTGCTTTGAGAGATATTCTTTCAACTCATCGCGTTTCTGACTGAAGATTGGAAGAATGTGATACACGTTGTCTCTCAGATTGTCGTCAGTGAACCTCACTTTCTCATTATGAATACCTTCTTGCATTCTTCGTGCTATGGCCTTTCTGCGGTCGTTTTCCTTGTCAAGATATTTCAGCTTGACTGACAAGACCGCTGCCTGAATCTCATCGATGCGGGAGTTGCGGCCTAAGGCTGTAAACACGTATTTCTGACTTGAACCATAATTGCCGAGCATACGGATGGTCTGTGCCAACTTCTCATCGTTCGTTGTCACTGCGCCTGCATCACCTAAAGCTCCAAGATTCTTGCCGGGATAAAAACTGTGGGCGGATGCATCGCCAAGGCTTCCCGTACGTTGCCCATGGAATGTGCATCCATGTGCCTGGGCATTGTCTTCCAGCAAGAGAAGATTGTGCTTTCGGCAGATGCTGCCAATAAGCTCTGTATAAGCGCACCGGCCATAAAGATGAACAATCATGATGGCTTTGGTACGCTCGGTTATGGCTTGCTCAATCTTGCTGTCATCTATCTCCAGTGTGGTAGGATCCGGCTCAACGAGTATGGGTTTTAGACCATTGTCGCTGATGGCAGATATGGTGGCGATGAAAGTGTTGGCCGGAACAATAACCTCGTCGCCTGCATGAAGACGTCCGAGAATGATATAGGCACGCAGCATCAGCCACAGCGCGTCGTAGCCGTTGCCACAGGCCACGCATTGGTTCGTGCCGATATAGCGGGCATATTGCGCTTCAAAATCCTGTGTCGCCTGCCCTTGGAGATACCAGCCGCCTGTGGTGATTCGGCTCACGGCTTGGAGTATCTCCTCACCGTGTAGCGCAGTGACTTTCTTGAGTGACAGATATTCTATCTTCATAAATCGTATTCATAAGTGTCATAGCATACGCCACGGCCGCCAAAGCCCTCTTTCTGAAAAATGAGATTGCGGTTAAGAAAAGCTCCCGCCTGTTCGGTCGACTTGCCGAAATCAAAGATGCAGCGGTTGGCGTATACTTCATTGATGATGTGATTGAAGAGCAAATCGAGTGCTCCTTCGCTCTTTCCTTCTGGAGATGCTGAGATATATTGGGTGTGGATGACCTGTCCTGTGTCGTAAATCAATGTGCCTCCGACGGGTTGTCCATCTTTGTAGGCGAGATACAACTTGATTATATCGGGAAAACGAGAACAAAGCAGTTCCAATTCTTGCAGACTGTGTACAGGGCGGGTGTGATACTTCGTCTCCAGATTGTTGTCGAGGATATGCCAGAATGCGCAGATGTCGTTGCTCTCTCCGCATATGATGGACAGGCGTTTGGCTTTGCGGATGCCGGAACGCCTTGACTCTTCAAACTTCAGCCGGTTTTGGAGCAGGATGGTTGATGAAATCTCCCGGATAGAAAGACGGGCCTTGCAGACCTGGATGAGCGCATAGAGGTCTTCTTGGGCTGGAATGCGCTGATAAATCCAAGGTATGGCTTTATAGACAACGTGCTTAATGCCATTGGATTTAAGCCACAGGTTCAGTGTTTGGAATATCTCCATCACGTCGGTCGTCTTTACTCGATTGTCGGTGAGCAGTCCGCCGTAGGTCAGCCCCTGATGCGAGTACAGCACGTCGCCCACTCTGTTGGCAGGCAGAACGGCACAAAGTCGGCCTTTTTGCCGAAACATTAAGGAGCAATCGGTAAAACGGTCGCTGTGATAGTCCATATATCCACGGTTGAAAAGAAATGTACCTTGCCGTGAATGCTCAACAAAATTGTTCCAAGAACTGGCATCTGATGGGGAATAACGACTTATTTCAAGCATTTCAGATACTCCAGATAAGATGAATATTCCCTGATGTAGTCTTCCTCTTTGTAAACGTCGCTAGCCAGACAGAGGCATACAGCGCCACTGGAGAAATCGTCCAGGGTGCGCCAAGTGCCGGGTTTGATGAGTAGTGCTTGCCAAGGATGGTTGAGCAAGTACTTTTCTTTTCGTTCTCCATTGTCCAGTGTCACGGTGAACGACCCACTCGTAGCGATGAGAAGTTGGGAGAGCGTCTTATGGGCGTGCCCGCCGCGGCTTTCCCCGGCAGGCACGTCATAGACCCAATAAGCGCGTTTTATCTCAAAAGGCACGTCCTTCAGCTGTTCGGCCACAGTGAGATTGCCCCGTGGGTCGTGGATTTTCTGTAAGTCGATGATGGTTCCTATGTCCATTTCACTTTATTTCTTCATGTAGGGATCAGTATCCAATACGGTCTTTGCCAGTCGCTTTGCCTTGTCGCGCAGGGCATTCATGTCGCAGCCTACTTCGTCGTAGCATACCACTACGCCCATTCGTCGGCCTACATGAGCAACGGGCTTGCCGAAGATGCGTACGCGGGCATGGTCTTCGCGACAGACGTCTGCCAGGTTGTAATCCAGCGGCTTGTCACTTTCCACAGGCGACAGCACAACGGCTGATGCTCCGGCATGCTCTAAGTGTATGGCGGGAATGGGAAGTCCCATAACGGCGCGGAAGTGGAGTTCAAACTCACTGAGGTTGGTGGAGTGGCTGAGTGTCACCATACCAGTGTCGTGTGGACGTGGAGAGAGCTCGGAGAAGATGACCTCGCCCTGTTTGGTGAGGAAGAATTCTACGCCCCAAATGCCATAGCCCGTAAGACTTTCGGTCACCTTGGCTGCCATAGCTTTGGCTTGCTCAAGTTGTTCCGGCTTGATAGAGTAGGGCTGCCAGCTCTCCCGATAGTCGCCGCCCTTCTGCACATGACCGATGGGAGGACAGAAAAGAGTAGGACCGTTCTTCTGCGTCACGGTGAGCAAGGTGAATTCTGAATCAAAGTCGATAAACTCTTCAATGATTACTTCCTTCACATCGCCACGTCCTTCATTCATAGCCTCGCGGAAAGCCTCTTTCAACTCATCGTCGTTGTGGACATAGCTCTGACCATGGCCGCTGCTGCTCATCAATGGCTTCACCACACAGGGAAAGCCTATAGCGTCGGCAGCTTGTTTGAACTCGTCGAAGGTCTTGGCATAGAAATACTTGGCTGTGCGCACTCCCAGTTCCTTTGCAGCCAAGTCGCGAATGGCCTTACGGTTCATTGTATAGTTGACGGCACGCGCAGAGGGGACTATCTGAATGCCCTTCTGCTCCAAGTCGAAGAGACGCTCGGTGCGGATAGCCTCAATCTCTGGGACGATGATGTCGGGATGGTGCTTGCTCACGGCCGAATCCAAAGCGTCGCCGTCGAGCATGTTGAACACCTCGCATTCGTCGGCCACCTGCATGGCCGGTGCATGGCTATATTTGTCGCACGCTATAACGTATGCTCCGGCACGTTTGGCCGCGATAGTGAATTCCTTGCCCAGTTCTCCGGAGCCCAGAAGCATGATTTTCTTCATAGTCAAATCTCTTTTCCGTGGCGGTCCTTGCCGTACATGATGTCGTAATACTTCTGATAGTCGCCGCTCGTCACTTCCTCTACCCATTTCTGGTTGTCAAGGTTCCAGCGGATGGTCTTCACGATGCCGTCGGCAAACTTCGTCTCAGGATACCAGCCCAGCTCGTTCTTGATTTTTGTCGGGTCGATGGCATAGCGTGCGTCGTGGCCCAGACGGTCGGCTACGTGAGTTATCAGATCATCGTTGATCCAACTGATGTCGATGTCGCCGTTGGCGTCCTTTACCTGCTTCTTCAGCACTTTGCGCAGGTTCTTGTCCTCAGCCATCATGTCGTGGATGGTCTTGATGGTGAGTTTCACGATGTCGATGTTTTTCATCTCATTGTGTCCACCAACGTTGTAGATCTCACCATTACGTCCTTCGCGCACCACCATATCGATAGCCTTGCAGTGGTCTTCCACGTAGAGCCAGTCTCTGACGTTGAGTCCCTCGCCATAGACAGGCAACTTCTTGCCGGCCAGGATATTGTTGATGATCAGTGGGATGAGTTTCTCGGGGAAGTGGTAGGGACCGTAGTTGTTTGAGCAGCGTGTGATGCTCACCGGCATGTGGTAGGTGTCGCGATAGGCCATTACGAACAGGTCGGCCGAAGTCTTGCTGGCGCTGTAGGGGCTGTGAGGCTGCAGAGGAGTCTTCTCTGTGAAATATCCCTCTGCGCCAAGGCTGCCGTAGACCTCGTCGGTTGATACCTGATGGAAGCGCTTGCCTTCTTTCCATGTGGGGTAGCCCTGCTCGTCCTTGCCGGTTACCCAGGCGCGGCGGGCAGCGTCGAGAAGGTTCTGGGTGCCGAGAATGTTGACCGAGAGGAAAAGCTGTGGGTCTTCAATACTGCGGTCCACGTGGCTTTCGGCTGCGAAGTTTACAACATAGTCGATATCGTTCTCTGCAAACAACTTGTCGGCCAGCTGACGGTCGCGGATGTCGCCTTTCACGAAAAAGCAACGCTTGTTGTCGATATCATCCTTAATGGTTCCCAGATTGCCGGCATAGGTGAGTGCATCAAGAATGACGACCTTGATGTCAGCATCTTTGTATTTCTTGTGCAGAAGGTACTTGATGAAGTTTGAACCAATGAAGCCTGCAGCTCCAGTTACCAAATAAGTTTTCATATTCATTGATGTTTTGTTGATTTTTTTTGTTTGTCAGCAGAACTTAGCGGCGTGGCTTGAGGGTGATGACCTCGCAGTCTTTCATTTCGCTGCCGTCGATGACGAGTCTCACCAATGTACGTTCCTTGTGCCAGCCCATGATGCCTGCTGCACCGGGATTGATATGGAGGAGCTGTAACGTCTTGTCGAACTGCACTTTCAGAATGTGTGAGTGTCCGCAGACGAACAGCTGTGGCGGAGCGGCATAGAGCTTTTGGGCGATGCTGCGGTCGTAGTGGCCAGGATAGCCGCCGATGTGCTTCAGAAGTACATCAACATCCTCGCACTTGAAACGCAGAATCTCTGGATAGCGTATTCTCAGGTCACCGCCGTCGCAGTTTCCGCATACGGCCCTGAAGACGGGCTTCATAGCCTCGAACCTGTCGGCAAGTTCTGTGGTACCAATGTCGCCAGCATGCCAAATCTCGTCTACATCGCCAAGATAGGTCTCATATTTATCATCCCAATAGCCGTGGGTGTCTGAGATAATGCCGATGCGCTTCATTTCTTTCTTGAATCTATAAACGCTCTGACATAGTCGGCGATGAACTTTTCGGTTTGCTCAATGCCGAGTATGGATGAGTTTACGCATAGGTCGTAGCTCTCGCTATGTCCCCATTGTTTGCCCGTGTAATAATTATAGTAGGATGCGCGACCTTCCTCACCATCCTTAATCATTTTGCGGGCGGCTTTGCGGTCGATGCCCTTGCGCCTGCAAATATTCTGGATGCGCTGGTCGATATTGGCTGTGATGAAGATGTTGACCACATTGTCCATATCGCGGAGAATATAGTCGGCAGTGCGGCCAACAAATACGCAATTGCCCTTTTGAGCCGCTTTCAGGATGGCGTTGCTTTGAAATTGATAGAGCTTTTCTGGCGAGAAGGCATTCTCATTGTAGTCGTTGGAGGGGAAAAATGGATTGCGGAAATGAGCCGCTGAGAGGAAAAAGTCTTTTTTCTCATCGTTCTGCTCAAAAAAACTTTCTTTGAATCCACTCTCTTTTGCTGCCAGATTAAGAATCTCCTTGTCGTAGAACTTGCAGTTGAATTCCCCAGCGAGCCATTTGGCAACGTCTCTGCCACCTGATCCAATCTGTCGTCCTATAGTGATGATGATTCTATCCATTATCGTCGGTTTGTTGTATGCTAAGTTTATCTGCTTGCAAAAATAATAAAATTATTCGACGTAAGGGATGGAAAGAAAAAAAAGTTTCCTCTCTTTAAGAAGGAAACTTGTAGGAGAAGTTAAAAAGTAAAGTTAACTCCCCCTCTCATCCTATTTTATAGGAAGAAAAGAGAGGGAGTTAGCTGTTTGGTTTACTTGTCTTTTCTGGCCTCTTTGATCTTCTCGACATAAGCGTCGATGACGGCCACTGCGGTAACGTTGACCACATCGCGCACCGAAGCCTCGAAGTCGGTGAAGTGAATAGGTTTGTTCAAGCCCATCTGGATCGGGCCAATGGTCTCGATGTCAGGATCGAGTTCCTTCATGAGCATGTAGGAACTGTTGGCCGACGACATGTTGGGGAAGACGAGCGTATTGACCTTCTTGCCATAGAGCCGCGTGAAGGGATAGCGGGCGTCGCGCAGATTTGTGTCCAGGGCGAAGTTGACCTGCATCTCGCCGTCGATGGCCAGATTGGGATATTCCTGTTGCATGCGCTCAACAGCCTGATGTACTTTCACTGGAGAGCCCTGGTCGTCGGTACCGAAGTTGGAGTAGCTCACCATGGCTATCACAGGCGTCTCGCTGAAGAAGCGTACGCTGTTGGCAGCCAGCTTGGCGATGTCGTAGAGTACGTTCTCATCAGGATGACGGTTGATCAGCGTATCGGCCAGATAATAGACACCACGTTTGGTGTTCAGAATATGCATGGTGGCGAAAGTCTTGTATTCGGGACGAATACCGACGACCTCCTTGGCTACCTTGATTGTGTTGGAGTACTTGGTATACAGACCCGTGATGAAGGCATCGGCATCGCCTTGCTCCACCATCGACATACCAAAGTAGTTGCGCTCGTACATCTTATCGTAGGCCTCCTCGAATGAGTAACCGCGACGAGCGCATTTCTCAGCCAAGTGCTTTGCATAGGTGGCGCGGCGGCCTTGCTCGTTGTCGGCACGCATATCGATGATTTCCACTCCGTCGAGATTCAGTTTCAGACGGTTGGCCAAGCGGTTCAGACGGTCGGGATTGCCAAGCAGTATTGGATGGCAGATACCTTCCTGCTTTGCCTGTACGGCAGCCTTCATCATCGTGGGGTGACCGCCTTCGGCAAACACTACGCGCTGCGGGTGAAGGGCTGCGGTAGCGTGAAGATTGCGCGTGAGCTTGGTTTCCTGTCCAAGCATCTCACGCAGGTGCTGCTTATAAGCATCCCAATCAGTAATCGTGCGACGGGCTACACCACTCTCAATGGCTGCCTTGGCGACGGCAGTAGAGACTTCGGTGATGAGGCGTGGATCTACAGGCTTCGGGATGAAATACTTCGGACCGAACTGAAGGTCGTTGACATGATATACTTCATTCACTACATCGGGGATGGGCTGCTTTGCCAGTCCTGCGATGGCCTTCACGGCGGCGAGCTTCATCTCCTCGTTGATGGCACGGGCGTGAACGTCGAGGGCACCACGGAAGATGTAGGGGAAGCCAATGACGTTGTTGATCTGGTTGGGATAGTCGGAACGGCCTGTAGAAATCAGAACATCGGGGCGTGCGGCGACTGCATCCTCGTAGGAGATCTCAGGCACAGGGTTGGCCAGTGCGAACACGATGGGGTTGGGAGCCATTGCACGCACCATATCTTGTGTGAGGATATTGCCTTTTGACAGACCCAGGAAGACGTCGGCGCCAACAATAGCTTCGGCAAGGTTGTGCACGTCGCGGCGGTCGGTAGCGAACAGCGCTTTCTGTGGCGTGAGGTTGGGGCGGTCAGTGGTGATGACACCCTTGGAGTCTATCATGATAATGTTCTCTTTCTTGGCGCCCAAAGAGACGTAGAGTTTTGTACAGCTGATGGCTGCGGCTCCAGCACCGTTGACAACAATCTTGACGTCCTCAATCTTCTTGTTGGCCACTTCGAGAGCGTTCAGCAGTCCTGCGGATGAAATGATAGCCGTGCCGTGCTGGTCATCGTGCATCACGGGGATGTCAAGGTTCTTCTTCAACCTTTCTTCTATATAGAAGCATTCGGGAGCCTTAATGTCCTCAAGGTTGATACCACCGAATGACGGTGCAATTTTCTCTACGGCCTCGCAGAACTTGACGGGGTCTTTCTCGGCTACTTCAATGTCGAATACATCGATGCCACCGTATATCTTAAAGAGCAGTCCCTTGCCTTCCATAACAGGCTTACCACTCATGGCACCAATATCGCCAAGACCCAAAACGGCAGTACCGTTGGAGATTACAGCGACCAGGTTGCCTTTGTCGGTGTACTTGTATACGTCATCGGGATTTTTTTGAATTTCCAAACATGGATATGCCACGCCCGGTGAATAAGCCAGCGACAAATCAGTTTGGGTACGGTAAGGTTTGGTGGGCTTCACTTCAATCTTACCAGGTCTGTTGCCCTCGTGATATTCAAGGGCAGCCTCTTTTGTAATCTTTACCATATTCGTTCTATTGCTTTCTCTTAATGATTGCAAAGTTAATGCAAATCGGTCGAAGTGCAAAACATAGTTTCTTTTTTTTGTTATTGAGATTGTCTATTGTTAACGATATTTATATTATTCATGTTTCATTGTTACTACATTTATGATGTATCTCTTTCGTTGTAAGCTTTCTGCAATAGTTCTTCCCTTCTTGCTTGTCTGTGACAGAATATAGCGTATATAAATCTGTGTGCAACCTTTGTAGCCGGAAGCGGAATCTACACTGAAAACCGCAGAGTTGATGAATGCTACAAAGGAAGAAATCAATTGCTGACAGCTGTCAGCAGTTCTGCTCTCAATTGTCAGCAGATCTGCTCACAGTTGTCAGCAGTTCTGCTGTCAGTTGCCAGCAAGCATGTGAACTCGCTTTTTATAGAATGTCCGGTGTTCTCTTCTCTTGTGTCAACTCGGCGAAAATTTCCGGCGAGTGCAATATCTCATAACTATGGAGCAATATCTTCACAGAAAAATTAACAATAAAACTCTACGGGTTTGGAGAGTTTTTTGTAATTTTGCAACCGAGAAGTACAGGCAGATAATTTCAAAACAGTATGACAGAACCAACAGCATATAGAAAAGAACTGCGTGAGCGAATCCTCACCACTGCGCTGAAAGAGTTTTTTCAGCGTGGACTGCGCGCTGTCAGAATGGATGATATTGCCAAGCAGTTGGGGATATCGAAACGTACGCTCTATGAAATCTTCAAAGACAAGGAAGAGCTACTTTACGAATGTGTCAAGTACAGCTGCGAAAAGGAGCATGAGGAGATATTGGCCCATAGGGAAGATTGCAAAGCCGACGTTATGGAGATGCTTGTTGACTTCATACAGATCCGCCTGGCTTCTATGTCTAGTGCCAATCCCGCTTTTTTTACCGAGTTGGGGCGCTATAAGCGTGTGTTGGATTATCTTCTTGCCTATCGAAAGGTGAGAGGAGATGATGGTAAGTATTTCATTGGGCTGGCTCAACAACAGGGTTATATCCGTACAGACATTGACATGGATTTGCTGGGGAGGATTTTTCAGATTTCAGTCGACAACATAATGAAGACGGAACTTTTCAAGCAATTCGAATTGCCCATCATCTTTCGCAACCTTCTTTTTGTTTGGATGCGTGGTATTTCCACAGAGAAAGGAATCAATAAAATAGACATGATCATCAATCGGTTAAGGGAACAGCCCCCTCATCAATAACTCTCTTTAATAATGCGCAAAGGATTTTTTTTCGATCTCGATGGTGTAGTTTTCAATACAGAGCCATTATATTCTCAATTTTGGGGTGAAGTGGGTAAGCGATTGCTGCCAGGGATACCCGATTTTGCCAAGCAGATTAAAGGTCAGACCTTGCCACAGATCCTCGATACTTATTTTTCCGATCAGTTGGCGGCGGAGCGCGATGACGTTGTCAGCCGTCTTAACGATTTTGAGGCACACATGGATTTTCCGTATGTCCCCGGCTTTCTTGATTTCATTAAGTGGCTCGACAACAAAGGCGCCGATACGGCTCTTGTGACGAGCAGCAATCAGATGAAGATGGCTCAAGTCTATCGTCGGTATCCTGATTTTAAACGCTTGTTCAAGGAAATTCTTACCGCAGAGGACTTCAATGAGTCAAAGCCTTCGCCCGACCCATACCTCAAGGCGGCAGAACGCTTCGCCCTGAGTCCTGAAGAGTGTGTTGGCTTTGAGGATAGTTTCAATGGACTCAAGTCTCTCAGAGCTGCGGGCATGAAAGTCGTCGGACTGGCCACAACCAATCCGCCGCAGGCTATTGGAGAGCTGGCTGATTATGTCATCAGCGACTATACAGCGCCTGAAGCTCTTGTCCGTTGGCTGGAAACATTGTAGTTATAGGTCGTCCCGCTCTTATACCTTCGTTGGATAACAATAGATCACATGGCTCTACATGTTCCTATGCCATTGGAGATGTTCTCTTCTGTATGTTAACCAACGATGCAATCATTAGCACGATGCCAAACAACGTAATGATTATCACACGGGTCTGAAACAAGATGTCAAGACTGGTGGTGTCATCAGGTATTAGCCACTCGCCAATACATGAGGCCGTATTGTTGACCATGTGCATTAAGAAACAGGCCAAGACATTACGGGTCCGATAGTACACCCAGCCCAACAATAAGCCAGAAAGAAAGGCTGAGATTATCAAACTGGGAGAGAAGTGCAGCACGCTCCAGAGCAATGAAGACAACACAATCGCAAGAGCAGGGCTGTGCTTCCATTGGAGGAGATGCTCCTCGACGCCTCCACGCATAACCAGTTCTTCGGCAAACGGTGCCAGCAGGCATATCCCAACAACCGCAGCCATGCTCGTCGCGCTGTCAGAAGTTGCAGCGTCAAAATCGCTGAGATTAAGAATGCCAACGAAAAGATTAGTCGGAAGTATAGCCGAAAGTTCCAATATTAAAATCCACAACAGCAACCCTTTATCAAAAGATGCCATTGCTGTTCTGCTGCATGACTCATTTACATTGGTCCATCTCTTTTTGAGGAAGAGCAAGATGATAAGCAGGTTGCCCAATATAAGAATAATGTCGTCTAAGATACTGCTGTCCGAGATTGACTCAAAAGAAACATTCTGTCCGAATAAATAATTCTCCGCAAGAAAAGAAATTATGTAAACGGCAAGAGGTGTTGCTATCAGCACTATAAGAACATAAAGCAGATAAAGTTTTAATGCTTTAAACAAATTTTGGTTCCTGCTTTCCATCTTTTATCTCGATTGGTCTTATGTTATTACGTCACAATATACCATATCTCCGCACACTCATCATCCCAACCAGTCGGTGAAGATAAGTATGCAGTCGTAGACCTTGTCTAGGAAGTCCTCGATCCGTTGCTTCACGCTCTTCCAATAAATTCCATTCATAAACTTATGGTTAGCAAAAACCGAATAACTGACCCAAAATTACTGTTTTCTCCGTATACTTTGCTGAGACGCTTGAAATTTTAAGAATAATAAAACTAAATTTGCATTCAAATCGTTCTACTTAACTATTCAAGTCTATCCTCATTCAATGACATCGCCTTGCTATGATAATGTCATGTTCTCCGGAGTCCAAGCTTTGAAATTTTGGCCTCATTGTTTGCTCGCAATTTTAATCTTCTCGTGGTTAGGTCAATTTGAATTCGGGTCCAATTTTGGTGATTTTTCGTAATTGCCGTTTTGCAAACTCGATATTACAAAACGATATTTAAGAAAAAGCGTCGAAAAGCGAAGATTTTTTGTTAAAGACCATGTTATTACCGAAATAATTATTAACTTTGCCATCGCATTGTTATCGACAGCACTGTCTCCATTTTGAACGGTCCGATCAACCGAGGCGTCGGTGCACCGATAAACTTATGCTTTCGAGCTCAAGAAACAAGAAAATGTTAATAACGTTATAAGTTTATGTATTTCACTTTTTTAGTTACCGTCTTTATCACGGCTCTAGTGCTTGTGGCAGGCGCTTTCGTCATTGCCAAGCTGCTGGGACCGCGCTCTTACAATCCGGTAAAAGGAGAGCCCTTCGAGTGTGGTATTCCCACGCGCGGGTCGTCGTGGATTCCCGTCCACATCGGCTATTATCTCTTCGCTATCCTTTTCCTGATGTTCGACGTCGAGACAGTGTTTCTTTATCCCTGGGCCGTGGTTGTCCGGCAGGCTGGTCCTTTGGCTCTGCTGACAATCGGGTTCTTCCTTTTGGTATTAGTTTTTGGCTTGGCTTATGCCTGGCGGAAAGGAGCGCTTGAATGGAAGTGAGAAAACCCCACATCAAGGCTTTCCCCTACGAAGATTGGAAAGACAATGAGACCTTGGAGAAAATGGCCAACGACCTCAACGATGGAGGCGTAAACCTCGTCTTGGGAAATCTTGACCAAATGATCAACTGGGGCCGTAGCAACTCGCTGTGGTCGCTGACCTTCGCTACCTCTTGCTGTGGCATCGAGTTCATGGCTGTGGGCTGTGCACGTTACGACTTCTCACGCTTCGGCTTCGAGGTTACACGTAACTCTCCACGTCAGGCCGACCTTATCATGTGCGCTGGTACGATCACCAACAAGATGGCTCCTGCCTTGAAACGCCTTTACGATGAGATGGCTGAGCCTAAGTATGTGGTCGCTGTTGGTGGCTGCGCTATCTCTGGTGGTCCTTTTAAGGATAGCTACCATGTTGTGCGTGGTATCGACGAGATTATCCCTGTGGATGTCTATGTACCCGGTTGCCCTCCGCGTCCCGAAGCCATCATCTATGGTATGATGCAGTTGCAGCGCAAGGTGAAGGTAGAGAAATTCTTCGGCGGTGTAAACCACAAGCAGAATAGCGACGAGCGCGAGTATGGACGCAGCAACGAGGAACTCATCTTTGAAGAGAAGCTCGGTGTTAATGTCGACGACACGAAGAAAACTCGCGAGGATGCTTGGCAAGCTGCCCACAAACCTGCTCCTGCTAAGCCTGCAGCAGCTAAGCCTGCAGCAGCAAGACCAGCAGCTGCAAAACCTGCAGCAGCACCTGCAGCCCAAAAGAGCACTATCGTTGTCAACAAGGTGCCCTCAAAGGAAGAGATTGACAAACTGGGCAAGCAGCTAGACAGCTTGAACGCGAAAGAGAAGTCTGAAGCCAAAGGTGAAACCACTAAATAAATAAGGTAGAAGAAGATGAAATTAGAAAATAAAGAATTCGGATTTGACAGTTTTGCCACCGAGATGGCAAAACTCAAGAATGAGAAACATTTTGACTACCTTGTGACAATTGTCGGTGAGGATTTCGGCGAAGAGGGATTGGGATGCATCTACATCTTAGAGAATACCCAGACCCACGAGCGCTGCTCAGTGAAACAGTTGGCTAAAAGAGTGGGAGAGGACAGTGTAATACCTACAGTACTCAAGCTGTGGGCTGATGCTGATCTTCTGGAACGTGAGGTGTACGACTTCTACGGAATCAAGTTCCTCGGTCATCCCGACATGCGTCGACTTTACCTGCGCAATGACTTCCAGGGTTATCCTTTTCGCAAGGACTACGACATGAGTCCCGAGAAGAATATGTATACTTTGGCTGACGATGTGGAGGTGGACACCACGACTGAATGGAACCTCGACGAGAACGGGGAGCTTCATGCCACCACCCATCCTCTCTTCCATGATGATGCTTACGTAATCAATATCGGTCCGCAGCATCCTTCCACTCACGGTGTGTTGCGCTTGCAGACAGAGATCAACGGCGAGGTCGTTGAACGAGTTTATCCCCACTTGGGCTATATCCATCGTGGTATTGAGAAACTCTGTGAGCAGATGACCTATCCTCAGACACTCGGTTTCACCGATCGTATGAACTATCTGAGCGCCATGCACCATCGTCATGCTCTCGTTGGCGTGATTGAGGAGGCTTTGGGGGTTGAACTTTCCGACAGAATCCATTACATCCGCACGATCATGGACGAGTTGCAGCGTCTCGACAACCACTTGTTGTTCACTTCCTGCGTTGCTCAGGACTTGAGTGCCCTCACGGCATTCATCTATGGTATGCGTGACCGTGAGCATGTGCTCAATGTGATGGAGGAGACTACCGGTGGCCGTTTGATTCAGAACTACTATCGCATTGGTGGCGTGCAGGACGATATCGATCCCCACTTTGTAGAGAACGTGAAGGCGCTGTGCAAGTATCTTCGTCCAATGATTCAGGAGTATCTTGACGTCTTCGGTGACAACGTGATCACTCACAAGCGTTTGGTTGGTGTAGGTCCCATGAGTGAGGCCGACTGTATCAACTATGCCGTAACAGGTCCTGCAGGCCGTGCTTCGGGTTGGCACAACGACGTAAGAAAGAATCATCCCTACGACCTCTATGATAAGGTAGACTGGAATGAGATCACTATGACTGGTTGTGACTCTATGGACCGCTACTATGTTCATATCAAGGAGATGTATGAGAGCTTGAACATCATCGAGCAGCTCATCGACAACATCCCTGAAGGTGACTTCTATATCAAGCAGAAGCCTATCATCAAGGTGCCCGAGGGACAGTGGTACTTCTCTGTGGAAGGTGGTGCCGGTGAGTTTGGTGTTTATCTCGACAGCCACGGCGACAAGAGCCCCTACCGTGTGAAGTTCCGCCCGATGGGATTGACGCTTGTTGGTGCTATGGACAAGATGCTGCGCGGACAGAAGATTGCCGACCTCGTGGCAACAGGTGCTGCCCTCGACTTTGTGATTCCCGATATCGACCGGTAATCCTGGGACTTAACAATTATAACAACTTAGAATTAAACACAGATGTTTGATTTTTCAGTAGTAACGCAATGGTTCGACTCCCTGCTCCGCAATACCTGCGGGCTGGGTGATTTTTGGACTATTCTTATTGAGTGCGTAGCCGTTGGCGCCATCATTTTGTTGCTCTATACGGTGTTCGCCATATTCATGATTTTCTTTGAGCGTAAGGTCTGCGCCTGGTTCCAGTGCCGCCTCGGCCCTATGCGTGTGGGTCCCTGGGGAACGCTGCAGGTGATTGCCGATGTGGTGAAGATGCTCATCAAGGAGATCTTTGCCGTTGACAAGGCCGATAAACTTCTCTATGTGTTGGCCCCTTGTCTCACCATCATTGCTTCTGTGGGTACATTTGCTTTCCTGCCATGGAACAAGGGTGCTCTCGTGCTTGATTTTAATGTAGGTGTATTCCTCATTACAGCTATCTCTTCAATCGGTATTCTGGGTATCATCCTTGCCGGTTGGGGTAGTAACAACAAGTATTCCGTAGTGAGTGCCATGCGTGGTGCAGTGCAGATGATTTCTTATGAGTTGAGTTTGGCTCTTTGCCTTATCACAGCCGTAGTGCTTGTGGGCAGTATGCAGCTCTCCGACATCATCAATGCTCAGACGGGTCCTTGGCAGTGGCTGGTCATTCAGGGTCATATCCCTGCTATCCTTGCTTTCTGCGTATTCCTTATCGCAGGCAATGCCGAGGCCAACCGTGGCCCCTTCGACCTCGCTGAGGCTGAGAGTGAGCTTACTGCCGGTTACCACACTGAATATAGCGGTATGGGATTCGGCTTCTACTATCTGGCCGAGTATCTTAACCTTGTCACGATCTCAGGTATCGCTGCAACGGTGTTCCTGGGTGGCTGGGCTCCGTTGAACATCGGCGTGGCCGGATTCGACCATGTGATGGATCTCATTCCTGGATTCGTTTGGTTCATCGGCAAGATGCTTCTCATCATCTGGCTGCTGATGTGGATTCGCTGGACCTTCCCCCGTCTCCGTATCGACCATATCCTGAAACTTGAATGGAAATATCTCATGCCGTTGATGCTCTGCGTGTTAGTGTTGATGACGGTATGCGTATCCTTCGGCTGGACTTTTACTAATCATTAATAGAAAATCAACCAATAATGTCAAATCAATCATATTTCGGTGAGATAGGTTCAGCCATGAAGACGCTGGCGACCGGACTGAAGACTACTTGGCGGGAATACTTCGTGAAGAAGTCTACTGAGCAGTATCCGGAAAACCGTAAGACTACGCTTCATGTCTCTCCCCGTCACCGCGGACGTCTTGTCTTCAAGCGCGTTGAGGATCCTGAGGATCCGCAGGCAGTAAAGCGCGGTTTGAAGGTGGGCGACTACAAGTGTACTGCTTGTACCATGTGCGAGAAAGCTTGCCCCAACGGTACGATCAAGATTACAGCCCACATGGAGACAAATCCTGAGACTGGTAAGAAAGGCAAGAAACTCGATGATTATCAGTATGACCTTGGCGACTGCATGTTCTGCCAACTGTGTGTGAACGCCTGCAATTTCGACGCCATCGAGTTTACCAATGACTTTGAACAAGCTGTCTTCGACCGTTCGAAGCTGGTGCTCCATCTCGACAAGGAAGTGTATCAGGGTGGAAGCCTTCCTAACCTTATCAATGGAGGCGCTCCTCTCACCATAGGAAAGTTTAACACTAAAACTAAGTGATGGTTATGGACAAAATAGTTATGTTTTGCATCTTGGCTGTAATCATTCTTGGTTCAGCCGTGCTCTGCGTCTCTACGAAGCGCATCATGCGTGCAGCAACATTCCTGCTGTTTGTGCTCTTCGGTGTCGCAGGCCTTTATTTCCTTTTGGGCTACACCTTCCTTGGCGCTGCTCAGATTTCAGTTTATGCCGGTGGTATCACAATGATGTATGTGTTTGCCATTCAGCTTGTTTCCAAGCGTACTCTTCAAGGTCTTGTTGAGCGCTTCAAAGGTGCACGCGTTGGAAGTGGCCTTCTGATCAGTATTCTCGGTCTGGTCACCGTTGGACTGGTGCTGATGAAGAATCAGTTTGTCAACGATCTCGTCGCCGGAGACATTCAGGAGCTTCCCATGCAGAAGATTGGCGAGGCTTTGCTGGGTGCCGGCAAATATCAGTACGTACTTCCGTTCGAGTTCATCTCAGTGTTCTTGCTGGCTTGCATCATCGGCGGTATTTTTATAGCAAGAAAGGAGGATAAGAAATGAATGTTCCCGTAGAATGTTGGCTTGGGTTGTCAACGCTATTGTTTTTCATCGGTGTGTTTGGCTTTGTGACCCGTCGCAATCTTATCGCTATGCTCATCTCCATTGAGCTCGTGCTTAACTCTGTCGACCTGAACTTTGCCGTTTTCAACCGCATCGTATGGCCCGGACAGCTGGAGGGAATGTTCTTCACGCTCTTCTCCATTGGTGTCAGCGCTGCCGAGACAGCCGTGGCCCTTGCTATTATTATCAATGTTTACCGCAATTACCACAGTGATCAGGTGAACAGTATTGAAAACATGAAATTCTAATCGACGTAATGGAACAATACAGTTATGCATTTTTGATTCTTCTTCTGCCGTTTCTGGGCTTCCTTTTGCTCGGATTGTTGGGTATGAAGATGCCGAAGAAGGTAGCTGGTTGGATTGGCACTGCCCTTATCGGCACTGTCTTTGCCCTGTCGCTCTACACTGCCTACGAGTATTTCTTCGCTGTAGGACGTGGTGCCGACGGACTCTATCCTACCGTTACAGCCTTTAATTTTACTTGGATGGATTTTGGCAAGTCGCCTCTCTTCGGAACACACTTGCTATTCAATATCGGCTTCCGTCTTACGCCGATTAGCGTCATGATGCTCATCGTGATCACCACGGTCAGTTTTATGGTTCACATCTACTCTTTCGGTTATATGGCTGAGCGCGACGAAAACTACAAGGCCATCGGTCTGGAGAAAGGCTTCCAGCGCTTCTACGCATTCCTCTCCCTCTTCACGATGTCAATGCTTGGTCTTGTCGTTGCTACGAACATCTTCCAGATGTATCTCTTCTGGGAGCTTGTGGGTGTCTGCTCTTATCTGCTTATCGGATTCTATTATCCCAAGCACGCAGCCGTTCACGCTTCTAAGAAGGCTTTCATCGTTACTCGCTTCGCCGACCTGTTCTTCCTCATTGGTATCCTCTTCTTCAGCTTCTATGTGGGAACGTTCAACTACGACCTCACTGCTCCTGAGAATGCCGGACTGAGTACACGTATCGCAGGTGCCGCATGGGTGATGCCTTTGGCTTTGTTCCTCATGTTCATTGGTGGTGCAGGTAAGAGTGCTATGTTCCCGTTGCACATCTGGCTGCCCGATGCTATGGAGGGTCCAACCCCTGTATCGGCTTTGATCCACGCTGCCACGATGGTTGTGGCTGGTGTATATCAGGTAGCTTCTCTGCTCCCCATCTGGGTACAGTATGCTCCCAACCAGCTTCACTGGGTGGCTTGGATTGCTGCTTTCACAGCATTTTATGCAGCTGCAGTGGCTTGCTGCCAGCGTGATATCAAACGAGGACTTGCCTTCTCTACAATCTCTCAGATTGCTTACATGCTCGTTGCACTTGGTGTGTGCTATGGTGTTGACCATGAGAGCGGACTCGGCTATACAGCCGGTATGTTCCACCTCTTCACCCACGCCATGTTCAAGGCTTTGCTCTTCCTCTGCTCTGGTGCTATCATCGTGATCATCGGCAGCAACTTCAAAGAGTATATGGGCGGCCTTCACAAGTATATGCCTATCACGAACATTTGCTTCCTTATTGGTTGCCTCGCCATTTCGGGTATTCCTCCCTTCGCAGGCTTCTTCTCTAAGGATACGATCATCGACGCCTGCGCTCTTCTTCCCGGATGGCAGGGCGTTGCTCTGAAATGGATTCTGACAGTCGTGGCTGGTATGACGGCCTTCTATATGTTCCGTCTCTACTATGTTATCTTCTGGGGCCAGAGCTACTACGAGCTGGATCCTGAGCATCGCAAGAAACCTGCCGAGGTTCCCTTCGTGATGTGGGGACCGCTGGTGTTCCTCGCACTTATTTCTTGTGTCGCAGGTTTCATTCCCTTCGGCCATTTCGTGAGTGCTAACGGTCAGAGTTTCGACATTGAGATCAACTGGACTATCGCTGGTACGAGCATTGTTGCCGCACTGATTGGTATTGGCTTGGCTACTTATATGTACATGCCCAAGAGCAATCCTCTGCCCAAGAAATTGGAGCGTACGTTCCCCCGCTTGCACAAGGCTGCCCTCAATCGTTTCTATATCGACGATGCTTGGCAGTTCTTCACACATAAGATTGTGTTTGGATGCTTCTCTATTCCTATTGCTTGGTTCGACCGTCACGTCATCGATGGTATGTTCAACTTTGCAGCATGGGGCACACAGGAGGCAGGCGAGACAATTCGTCCCTGGCAGAGCGGCGATGTGCGTCAGTACGCTACATGGTTCCTCGCCGGCTCCGTTGGTTTAACATTGGTATTACTTTATTTGCTGTAAACAAAGATGAGTATATTAACATTATTTGTTGTCATCCCTGTTGTCATGCTGCTCGGTCTTTGGCTGGCCCGCAACGACAACCAGGTGCGCGGTGTGATGGCTTGTGGTGCCTCAGCGCTTTTGGCTCTCGCCGTATATATTACGATTGCTTTCATCCAGCAGCGTGCGGCAGGCAATACCGCTGAGTTGCTTTGGACATATTCTACAGCCTGGTTCCCCTCGCTGCATATCAACTATAGCGTTGGCGTAGACGGAATCTCTGTTGTGATGCTTCTGCTTTCTGCCATCATCGTATTCACGGGTACTTTTGCCTCTTGGCAGCTGCAGCCCATGAAGAAAGAGTACTTCCTCTGGTTCACCTTGCTGAGTACGGGTGTGTTTGGCTTCTTCATTTCAACCGACATGTTCACCATGTTCATGTTCTACGAGGTGGCCCTTATCCCGATGTACTTGCTTATCGGTGTTTGGGGAACAGGTCCCAAGGAGTACAGTGCCATGAAGCTTACCTTGATGCTGATGGGTGGCTCAGCTCTGCTCATCCTCGGTATTCTGGGTATCTACTTCTTCAATGGCAAGTATGGTGGCACATTTACGTTTGAACTCAATGAGATTGCAAAGACCTCTTCGTTCATTCCTATTGCCATCCAGAAGGTGCTCTTCCCGTTCATCTTTATCGGTTTTGGTGTTCTTGGAGCTCTCTTCCCGTTCCACACATGGAGCCCCGACGGTCACGCTTCCGCGCCTACAGCCGTGTCAATGCTTCATGCAGGTGTGCTGATGAAGCTGGGAGGTTATGGCTGCTTCCGCATCGCTATGTATCTGTTGCCTCAGGCTGCTCACGAGTTGGCTTGGATATTCCTTATCCTCACAACTTGCTCAGTTGTCTACGGTGCACTCTCTGCTTGTGTACAGACCGACTTGAAGTATATCAACGCTTATTCTTCAGTCTCTCACTGTGGTATGGTGCTCTTCGCACTTCTGATGATGACGCAGACCGCCATCACCGGTGCAGTGCTGCAGATGCTTTCCCACGGTTTGATGACCGCCCTCTTCTTTGCTGTCATCGGTATGATTTATCACCGTGCCGGCACTCGTGACGTTCGCCGCTTGGGTGGTTTGATGAAAGTGATTCCCTTCCTGGCTGTGGCTTATGTGGTTGCCGGTTTGGCCAACCTCGGTTTGCCTGGCTTCTCGGGCTTCGTTGCTGAGATGAATATCTTCGTGGGTTCGTTCGAGGTTAATGATACCTTCCATCGCACATGTACGATTATCGCTTGTACCTCTATCGTGATTACGGCTGTCTACATTCTGCGTGTCGTTGGTAAAATCCTCTATCAGAAGGTTCCCAATCAGAAGTTCTATCAGCTCCACGACGCTACTTGGGATGAGCGAGTCGCTGTTGCAGGACTTATCTTCTGCGTGGCAGGTTTGGGTATGTTCCCGCTTTGGGCACAGAACGTTATCAATTCAGCAGTTGCTCCTATGATTCAGCACATTCTCAGTGCCGGTGTAGTTGCAGGAATGTAAATGAAAACCGATTAACGACAAAACAAAATGAACGTAGATTATAGTCAATTTTTGAATATGCTGCCCGAGGCTTCATTGATGGCAATTCTTGTCATTACGTTCCTCGTGGACTTCTTCACGGCAAAGAAACCTGCCGACACCGTCGACGGCAATCCCCGCAAGTGGTTCAATTGCCTCGTATGCGCATTGATGCTGATTCACATCTGCTTGAACATAGCTCCTACGGCTCCTGCCACTGCTTTTGGTGGTATGTATGCTACTGGTGCTGCTCAGGGCGTCATCAAGACCATCTTGGCAACGGGAACGCTCATCGTTCTCATTCAGGCCCGTGAATGGCTCAACCGTCCTGACACAGCCTTCAAGGAGGGAGAGTTCTATGTGCTGGTATTCTCTACCTTGCTGGGTATGAACATGATGGTGAGTGCCAACCACTTCCTCTTGTTCTTCCTTGGCTTGGAAATGGCCAGTGTACCTATGGCCTGCCTTGTTGCCTTCGATAAGTATCGTCACAACTCAGCTGAGGCCGGTGCCAAGTTTATCCTCACCGCAACCTTCTCTAGCGGTGTGATGCTCTATGGTATCAGCTTCATCTATGGTGCCTGCGGAACTCTCTACTTCGACGACGTAGCTCAGAAGATGTCAGCCACACCTCTCATGATCACGGGTATGGTATTCTTCTTCAGTGGCTTGGGCTTCAAGATTTCTCTTGTTCCCTTCCATTTCTGGACAGCCGATACTTATCAGGGAGCTCCTACCACAGTGACGGGTTATCTGTCAGTGGTCTCCAAAGGTGCTGCAGCTTTCGCACTTTGCTGCATCCTGATGAAGGTGTTTGCTCCTTTGTGTCAGTACTGGCAGTACATGCTCTATATCGTCATCGTACTGTCTATCACTGTTGCCAACCTTTTCGCCATCCGTCAGAAAGACCTCAAGCGCTTCATGGCTTTCTCGTCAATTTCTCAGGCCGGTTATATCGTTTTGGCAATCGTTGGAAACACCACGATGAGCATCTCTGCTCTGAGCTTCTACGTGCTGGTTTACGTTGTGGCCAATATGGGCGTCTTCACCATCATCTCTGCAGTTGAGGAACACAACAATGGTACTGTGGACATGGACAGCTACAATGGCTTCTACAAGACCAATCCCAAACTCTCCATGTTGATGACCCTCAGCTTGTTCTCTTTGGGTGGTATTCCTCCCTTCGCAGGTATGTTCTCGAAGTTCTTCGTTTTCATGGCCTCAGTGAAGAGTGCAGATCTGCTCACGACTAACGGTGCTCTGGCTTATGCCACAATGTTCATCGCTTTGATTAATACCGTTATCAGCCTTTACTACTATTTGCTGATTGTGAAGGCTATGTATATTAAGCCCAACGACAATCCTCTGCCTACATTCAAGAGCGCAGTTTCTACAAAGCTCGCCCTTGCTCTGTGTACGGCTGGCGTCATTGGCTTCGGTATTTTCAGCAGCGTATATGAGTGGATTGCCGCAGCTGTCTGATGATTAGAATTATTTGATTTCCAAGGCATAATACTTTGGAAGTCTACAAAAAAATAAAACCGCATCTGAGTTTTCAGGTGCGGTTTTTTATTGTTTGCCCAGCACGGGCAATGTCTTCTATGCACTGCATAATATCGAAGTTCTAATTGTTGAGGCAGATTCTTTCCTTCGCGGCTTCCCGATTGTTCAGTAGAGCCCCAACTTGTAGATTCTTACCGGAGCCACCACAGCAAAGCCAACTGCAGAAGCAGAATGGCAGGAACTCCCCATTTGAACTTCTTGTGCTTTGTTTTGTGATGGAATACATACATGCCAGCCCACGCACCGAGGCTACCGCCAATGACCGCAAGCAGTAGCAACGTCGCTTCAGAAATTCGCCACCAATGTTCTTTTGCTTTGAGTTTGTCTATTCCGTAGACAATAAATGTAATGACATTTATCGCTATTAGATAGAGTGGGAAGATGCCGATGCTGTTCATATCAAAGGTTCTATAATTTTAGCGATGGCCTCAAGCAGTTCACGGTCGTCGTGGAAAGCATCCAGGCGTTCACTGTCAACGTCAATGACTGCTATCACCTCTTGATGGCGAAACACTGGAACGACGATCTCTGAGTTGGATCGCGACGAGCAGGCAATATGTCCGGGAAATTGATGCACGTCGGGCACGATGAGTGTTTGTGCTTTAGCCCATGCTGTGCCGCAGACTCCGCGTCCTTTCTTGATGCTGTAGCAGGCTACCGGCCCTTGGAAAGGCCCCAATACAAGTTCCTCCCCGCGCACAACATAGAAGCCAACCCAAAAATAGTAGTCAAACGTTTCCTTTAGCAATGCGGCTACATTGCCGAGTGCTCCGATATTATTGTTGGTTCCTTCTATGAGACTCTTCACCTGTTCCACAATAAGTCTATTATCCATGCTTTTATATTATTAGTCGATTGATTCATGCAGGCTACAAAGTTAAGCAAATCATTCGGTATCCGCAAAAATATTATTCGTCTTGTTCAATACAGAATCCATTGATTGCTTGTTGGTCCTTCAATAATAGGCTACTCAAATGCCGCGTTCAGGCTGCTCTTGATGTGTATCAATTATCGGCAAATCGTCTTTCAATTATCGTTAAATCTTCTCTCATTTACCCACAATTCACCTCTCGATTTTCAGTAATTCGAGACGCATTTATAGGCTTGCATCGGTTCCTTGTTACACGTTGAATATTTTGCCTCGGTTTGTTGTTGCCTGCTCTTTCCCTTATTTATGTATTATGAGGCAGCAGATAGTTTATGGCTTTATTATACGGTGTTCGGCTCCTTAATAATATAGAAATTCACAAGTATAAAAAACTGATAGCGATAAGTAAATTTATGAGCAAATGTTTTGCCCGATTAAGAAAAGTGACTAATTTTGTAGCCATAAGTAATATAGAACTATCGCCGGTCCGTTTTTGCGAAAACCTCAAATGAACGGCACAAAGGCGTAATGTAAACCCTAATGGTAAGAACTGGTATACCTAAACTAAAAACAATAGCATTTATGCGTAATACATTTTTCTTTGCTGCATGTGCGATGCTGTCTGTACCAACGACGGCCTCTGCAATGCATACAGATGCTCTCTTGCGTTTGGTTTGCCATGACAACGTCTGTCTAGGAACGGTAATGGCATCCATCGGAGAAATGATTGTCGAAACGTGCTTGTAAAATGAATGGTATTACTTAATCATTCCAGACTATGGACCAAAAACTATTTATTATTAATATCTATTTGATTATGAGCATTTTGTCAAATATCACGCCTGCATCGGCCCAAGTGCCTCGAGCGGTATCGTTTGAGAAGATGGAAGGATTTCCTGTCGACGAGCAGGGAATAGAGAAAGGCGTGTCGGCCTGCTTCGCTGGTGTTGTCGGAGATTGGCTGGTGATGGCTGGAGGATGTAATTTCCCTGAGCGTTCTGCAGCCGATGATGGCATTAAACATTATTATAAGGGCATCTATGCTGCCCGGTTAAACACAAGCAACGTGCTGGAATGGCATCGGATAGGTTCCCTTCCCGTAGCCTGCGCTTATGGTGTGTCGGTCCAGTTGCCCGACGGCATTCTCTGCATTGGCGGCAACAATCTTGAAACAAGTTTTAAGGAAGTGTTCAAAATAGGAATGGGCGATGGTCAGGCTACTATAGAGCAATGGCCGTCGCTGCCCTGCGCAATGGACAACTTCACTGGTGCGCTGTGTGGCCGTGAAGTGGTGGTCTATGACGGTAGTCAACTGCTGAATCTCAACCTTGACCATATTAGTGAAGGTTGGAAATCGAGCGATGAAGTGCATGGTCAGAAGCTTGGACAGCCAGTGAGCGGATGCATCGACGGCGATTTCTGCACATGGGGAGGCTCCACCGCCCGCACAGCCGAGCGGGAGGCTAAGCTCCGTCTGTCAGGCTATCGCTATGGGGCCAAGCCCATAGAGTTGAAGACACCAGTTGATGAAAGCGGCAATCCCATCTTTTTGGGTGGGGCAGCAGCGGTCAATCTTTCCGACAGTGTTGTGCTGGCTGTTGGCGGTGTGAACAAAGACATCTTTCTTGAGGCCGTAAACCATCCCAAGCCAGGATATATGACCCATCCCATTGCATGGTATCAGTTCAATCCCTATGTGTTTGTCTACGACCGTGAGGGCTGGCATCTGATTGGCCGAAGCGACATTACGGCCCGGGCGGGTGCAGCCTTGGTGCGACATAACAACGACGTCTACTTGGTGGGAGGAGAACTAAAACCCGGCATTCGCACAGCCGACATTTACCGTATGACCTTTACCTATTGATAAAGCCATGAGTTTGAAAGACGAGAAATACTATCCCTGGATTGTTGTGGGCCTGCTCTGGGTAGTGGCCCTGCTCAACTATATGGACCGGCAGATGCTGTCGACCATGCAGGAATCGATGAAGGCTGACATCGCAGAACTCAATCAAGCCGAAGCCTTCGGAGCCCTGATGGCCGTATTCCTCTGGGTCTACGGTATTGTGTCGCCTTTTGCCGGTCTTGTTGCCGACCGTGTAAGCCGCAAGTGGCTGGTGGTGGGCAGCTTGTTTGTATGGTCTGCGGTTACTCTGCTCATGGGGTATGCCACCAGCTTCAACCAACTCTATTTGCTGCGTGGACTCATGGGCATCAGTGAGGCACTCTATATACCCTCGGCCCTATCGCTGTTGGCAGATTGGCATCAGGGTAAGTCGCGCTCGTTGGCAATTGGCATCCACATGACTGGCATCTATGTGGGCCAGGCTATCGGAGGTTTCGGAGCCGTGGTAGCTGCCATGTTCTCATGGAACGAGACCTTCCACTACTTTGGCATCATCGGTATGGTCTATGCAGTAGTGCTGTTCTTCTTGCTTCATGAGAATCCCAATCATCTAATGTCCCCAGCGAACGACAGCGACGGACAGCACCACAAAGCGTCTGTTTTCAAGTCTTTTGCCGTGGTGCTTTCCAATTGGGCTTTCTGGGTGATGCTGTTTTATTTTGCCGTGCCCAGTTTGCCAGGGTGGGCTACGAAGAACTGGTTGCCTACGCTTTTTGCCGAGAACCTTGGCATTCCCATGCAGGATGCCGGTCCTCTGTCAACCATCACCATCGCCGCCTCGTCGTTCGTGGGCGTGATCTTGGGAGGTTATCTGTCAGACAAGTGGGTACAGCGCAACATCTGCGGGCGCATCTACACCAGTGCCATCGGTTTGGGCATGACCATACCGTCGCTGGTGTTGCTGGGATTTGGCCATAGTATGGTGTCTGTGGTAGCAGCCGGCTTGCTCTTCGGTGTAGGTTACGGTATGTTTGATGCCAACAACATGCCCATCCTCTGCCAGATCATCTCCTCTCGTTACCGCGCCACGGCCTATGGCATCATGAATATGACCGGCGTGTTTGCCGGAGCGGCCGTGACCCAGGTGCTGGGCAAGTGGGCCGATGGAGGCAGTCTCGGTTTGGGTTTTGCCCTTCTGGGTGGCATCGTGACCGTGGCCTTGCTGTTGCAGCTTGTCTTCTTGCGGCCGACCACCGATAATATGGAATAATCATCAATCAACATCATATCCTACAAAATGGAAATGGAAAAAATCACAGGACTTATCAACGCGCCGTTCACCCCGTTTTTGGCCAATGGCGACGTAAACTTAGAACCTATAGAGGCCTATGCGGCCATGTTGCAGAAGAATGGGCTGAAGGGCGTATTCATCAATGGTTCTTCCGGCGAAGGCTATATGCTCACTACCGACGAGCGCAAGCAGCTTGCCGAGAAGTGGGTGAGCGTGGCTCCGGCAGGATTCAAAGTCATCGTGCACGTGGGCAGCTGCTGTCTGCGCGACAGTGTTGAGCTGGCCCGCCATGCTCAGGCTATCGGTGCGTGGGGCATTGGCTCCATGGCACCTCCCTTCCCTCATATTGGCCGTATTGAAGAGTTGGTGAAATACTGCGAGCAGATAGCTGCCGCTGCTCCCGAGTTGCCCTTCTATTATTATCACATTCCCGCGTTCAATGGCGCCTATCTGCCCATGGTGGAACTGCTGAAAGCTGTCGACGGACGAATTCCCAATTTCGCTGGTATCAAGTATACCTATGAAAGTCTGTACGAATACAATCAGTGTCGGCTTTACAAGAACGGCAAATACGACATGCTTCACGGCCAGGACGAGACCATCCTGCCTTCACTGGCTCAGGGCGGAGCACGTGGCGGCATCGGAGGCACTACCAATTACAACGGTCGTGAGCTCGTTGCTATCATCGATTCCTGGCAGAAAGGCGACATTGAGGCAGCTCGCATGCATCAGAACTTCGCTCAGGCGGTGATCAACGTGATTTGCCACTATCGCGGCAATATTATAGCAGGAAAGCGCATCATGAAGCTCATCGGTTTTGATCTCGGTCCCAACCGGGTGCCGTTCCAGAATATGACCGATGCCGAAGAACAGCAGATGAAGGCCGAATTGGAGGCCATCGGATTCTTTGAACGCTGCAATCTGAGATAAACTCTAAGCTTCCCCAGCTCCTACGCTCTGTTGTGGGAGGCGGTGGAAGTGCATGCTTCGCACGATAGCGAAGATTAGCACACTCGAAAAAGAACTTTATCGTTAACACTTACAATACTTATGAATATCAAAGAATATCTTTCGAAATGGCACGATTCGTATGTTGACGACCTGAAGAACAACATCATGCCTTTCTGGATGGAACATGGTCTCGACCGCCAACACGGGGGCGTATATACCTGCTTGGACCGCGATGGTTCGCTCATCGACACAACGAAGTCGGTGTGGTTTCAGGGACGCTTCGGCTTTATTGCAGCCTTCGCCTACAACAATGTGGAGAAGAATCCCGAATGGTTGGCGGCATCGAAGAGCTGCATCGATTTCATCATCAACCATTGCACCGACAGTTCCGGGCGCATGTATTTTGAGGTTATGGCCGACGGCACGCCTCTTCGCATGCGGCGCTACTTGTTCTCCGAGTGCTTCGCCGCCATAGCCATGTCGGAATATGCCCTCGCATCGGGCGACCTGACTTATGCCCACAAGGCACTCGACATCTTCAAGCTCATCCTGAAATACAAGAATACTCCGGGACTGCTCGAGCCGAAATACCTGCCTACGCAGGCCTCTCAGGGACATTCGCTCACCATGATTCTCATCAATACCGCCTCGCGCATCCGTGAGGTGTTGCCCGATCCTCTTCTCGATCAGCAGATTGATGATTCCCTCCATTCGCTGGAGAGCTACTTTGTGCATCCCGAGTTTAAGGCCGTGCTTGAGACCGTGGGTCCCAATGGCGAGTTTATCGATACCATCAATGGCCGCACCATCAATCCCGGCCACTGTATTGAGACTTCATGGTTCATCCTCGAAGAGGCCCGTCGGCGCGGATGGGATCCGCATCTCACCGAACTGGGACTGAAAATCTTCGATTGGTCGTGGAAGTGGGGATGGGACAGCCAGTATGGCGGTATCATCAATTTCCGCGATTGCCGCAATTTGCCCCAGCAGGATTATTCGCAGGACATGAAATTCTGGTGGCCCCAGTGTGAGACGATCATCGCTTCGCTCTATGCCTATCTGGCCACAGGCGACGACGAGTATCTCTATCGCCACCGCCTCATCAGCGAGTGGACATACAGCCATTTTCCTGACCGTGAGTATGGCGAGTGGTACGGCTATCTGCATCGCGATGGAACAGTGGCCCAGCCTGCCAAGGGCAATATCTTCAAAGGGCCGTTCCACGTGCCCCGAATGATGATCAAGGCCTCTATGCTCTGCGGTGATATCATGTCGAATCTTAAAGATGAAGACCATGGAGCGGCGTGATATTGATCTTTCGGTTTCTACTTATGGCGTAGCTCGCAAACAGCATTATGATGTGGTGATGCTGCCTTGGGGAGCTACCGAGCCTCACAATCTGCATTTGCCTTACCTCACAGACTGCATCCTTTCTCACGATGTGGCGGTAAAGGCAGCCGAGCGTGCCTACGACGAATACGGCACCAAGTGCATGGTGATGCCACCTGTGGCTATGGGCTCGCAGAATCCCGGACAGCGCGAACTGTGCTTCTGTGTTCATTCGCGCTACGAGACTCAGTGCGCCATTCTCACCGACATCGTCTCCTCGCTCCACCATCAGGGGTTCCGCAAACTGGTGATTGTAAACGGACATGGAGGCAACAACTTTAAGAATATGATTCGTGACCTCAGCCTGTCCTATCCCGATTTCTTCATTGCCTGTGGAGAATGGTTCAAGATGGCGCCCGTAGCTGAATATTTTGAGCGTCCCGGCGACCATGCCGATGAGGTCGAGACATCGGCGATGATGTATTTCCATCCCGAACTGGTGCAGCTGAGCGAGGCTGGACCGGGCAATGCCAACGGCTTTGCCATCGAAGCCCTGAGGCGCGGACTGGTTTGGATGCCCCGTCATTGGAACCTAGTTTCGCCTGATGATACTGGTATTGGCGATCCCAGTCTGTCTACGGCTGAGAAAGGCCGTCGTTTTGTCGAGGCTGTTACGGAAGCCTATGCCCGTTTTCTGATGGAGTTTGCCCGTGTAAAGCGAGCCGAGGATCTTTATAAATAAGCATAATCATGCTCTAAGCCCGCTCAAGATCGAGTACCATGGGGTAAGGTAGCAGAGCAAAGAATATTCAAGAGGGGCCAACTGATTACACTTCGCAATCAGTTGACCCCTTTTTTGTTCTATTATTGATGATTCATGTCTCGTGACGGTCGTCACGTTTCTTCGTGACATTCGTCACGTTCATTCGCTTCCTATGTTTTCTGACAAGGATTTTACCGAAAATCTTTCAATGTTTCATATTATTTAACACATAGTGATATTATGTTTACAAATGTACGTTGC
>ONYS01000196.1 GCA_900322095.1 uncultured Prevotella sp. | reverse complement strand
TGGCGAGGAATACCACAGCTTCGTCAACGGTCAGCACACCACACAGGGCGGTACCCACCAGAGCGCCTTCAAGGAGCACATCGCCCGCACCATCAAGGAATTTTTCAACAAAAACTACGAATACACCGACATCCGCAACGGTATCGTGGCGGCCATCGCCATCAACGTGGAGGAGCCTGTATTTGAGTCGCAGACCAAGATCAAACTCGGCAGTACGCAGATGTCGCCCAACGGCGAGAGCATCAACAAGTTTGTGGGCGACTTCGTGAAGCAGAACGTCGACAACTACCTCCACATCCACAGCGACGTGGCCGAGATACTGGAGAACAAAATCAAGAGCAGCGAGCGTGAGCGCAAGGCCATGGCCGGCGTGACGAAGCTGGCCCGCGAGCGCGCCAAGACGGCCAACCTGCACAACGACAAGCTGCGCGACTGCCGCATACACTATTGCGACTCGAAAAACGAGCGCAAGGAAGACTCGTGCATCTTCATCACCGAGGGCGACTCGGCCAGCGGGAGCATCACCAAGAGCCGCGACGTCAACACGCAGGCGGTGTTCTCGCTGCGCGGAAAACCGCTCAACTCCTACGGACTGTCGAAGAAAGTGGTCTATGAGAACAAGGAGTTCTACTACCTCCAGGCTGCTCTCGACATCGACGATGGTCTGGACAACCTACGCTACAACAAGGTCATCGTGGCCACGGATGCCGATGTCGACGGCATGCATATTCGTCTGCTCATCATCACCTTCTTCCTGCAGTTCTATCCCGAGCTCATCAAGAAGGGCCACGTCTACGTGCTCCAAACGCCATTGTTCCGCGTGCGCAACAAGCGGTCGAAGATAAAGAACAAGCAGGTGATTGCCGATGCCGACGCCAAGCTGGACAAGAACGAGAAGAAGAGCGACTTCATCACGCGCTATTGCTACTCTGAGGAGGAGCGTCTCAGGGCCATCAGCGACCTCGGTCCCGACCCCGAAATCACGCGATTCAAGGGATTGGGCGAGATTTCACCGAGCGAATTCGTTCATTTTATCGGCCCTGACATGCGTCTGGAACAGGTGACGCTCCACAAGAACGACCAGGTGCAGAAGCTTCTGGAGTACTATATGGGCAAGAACACGATGGAGCGCCAGAACTTCATCATCGACAATCTGGTGATTGAAGAGGATTTGCCCCAAGACACCGACCCCATCGATTGAGGATTGGCTGGAGATTCTAGATTATCTAGAGATTCTAGAGCCTCTAGAAATTCTAGAAGAAGTCCCCTAATAAAGAAAAAGCAATGATAAGAAAAATGATTCTCGCAGCTGCAGCCCTGCTGTTTACCCTCAGCTCGGGAGCGCAAATCACGCTCAACAGCTCTGAGGTGGACGCGCTGCGCAAGCTGCAGATGGCTGAGTATGCCATCAGCAACCTATATGTAGACTCCGTCAACATGGGCGACCTCACGGAGGACGCCATCCGCGGAATGCTCAACAGCCTCGACCCCCACTCCTCCTACTCACCGGCCAAGCAGGCCAAGTCGATGATGGAGTCGCTGCAAGGCTCGTTCGACGGTATCGGCGTGCAGTTCAACATGGACCGCGATACGCTGCTCGTCATCCAGACCATCAGCAACGGTCCGTCGGAGAAGGTGGGCATCCTGGCCGGCGACCGCATCGTCAGCGTCAACGACACCGCCATCGCCGGAGTGAAGATGAGCCGCGAGGACATCATGCACCGGCTGCGCGGCAAGAAGGGCACGCACGTGAAACTGGGCGTCATCCGGCGTGGCATCTCAGGCGTGCTGACGTTCAACGTCATTCGCGACAAGATTCCCTTGAAGACCATCGACGCTTTCTACATGATTCGTCCGAAGATAGGCTACGTCCGCATCGGCAGCTTTGGCGCCACCACCTACAATGAGTTCAAGGCCGCCATCGACACGCTGCAGCAGCAAGGTATGGAAGACCTCATCCTCGACCTTCAGGACAACGGAGGCGGATTCCTCAACGCTGCCGCGCAGATTGCCAACGAGTTTTTGCAGAACAACGACCTCATCGTCTATATGCAGGGGCGTGCCGTTCCGCGCGAGGAATACCGCGCCAAGGGCAACGGCCGTCTGCTGAAGGGCAAGGTGGTGGTGCTGATCAATGAGTTCAGCGCCTCCGCCGCAGAGATTGTCACCGGTGCCCTGCAGGATCAGGACCGCGCCACAGTCGTGGGACGGCGCTCCTTCGGCAAGGGTCTCGTGCAGCGCTCCATCGACTTCCCCGACGGTTCTATGATGCGCGTCACCATTGCCCACTACTACACGCCCTCGGGCCGCTGCATCCAGAAGCCTTATAAGAAGGGCGACAAGAAGGACTACGACAACGACCTCAACGAGCGCTTTGAGCACGGAGAGTTCTATTCGGCCGACAGCATCCACTTTGCCGACAGCCTGAAATACCAGACACTGCGCAAGCACCGCACGGTCTACGGTGGCGGCGGCATCATGCCCGACGTGTTCGTGCCGCTCGACACCACGCAGTATACCCGTTGCAACCGGGAGATCTCCGCCCGTGGCATTCTCATTCAGCAAGGCATGCGCTACATCGACAACAACCGCAAGAAGCTGAAGAAGCTGTATCCGTCGTTCGACCTCTTCCGCAATAAGTTTGAGACCCCACAGGTCGTCATCGACAGCATCATGGCCGAGGCTGAGCGCCAGAAGATCAAACCCAAAGACGAGACCGACCGCCAACAGACCGTCGCCGGACTGAAACGCCAGTTCAAGGCTCTCGTGGCGCGCGACATCTGGGACATGAACGAGTATTTCGCCATCAGCAACGAGGAAAACCACATCGTACGCAGGGCACTCAAAGAATTGGGGGCGGAATAAGGCCACGCTAACCATATACAAAAAAGAGGGTGTATCAAAATTCTGGTTCATCCTCTTTTTCGTATTATTTAGGTTCAATGGATATTTCCGTGGATTGGATATGTTGTTTCATTTCGTATAGTCC
>ONYS01000198.1 GCA_900322095.1 uncultured Prevotella sp. | reverse complement strand
ACAGATAGGTGGATTGGAGGACAACGGCGAGCGCATCTCGTTATGCGGCTGGGTGCTGTTATGGTCGCCCGAACTGTTGAATGGCAGCGAGTTGGAACGCCAGATAGACCGCTACCAGTTCTTCTCCTATTTCTTCGATGGTTCGCTGCGCATGGAGCCCGACGAATGGCTCTGCATCACCCAATTGGTGGCTCAGATGCGACAAGAGTTGCAGACGAACGAGGACTCGCCGTCTTTGAGGAAAGTACTGCCAATCGTATCTATCTGCGCCAACTGTCGGAAGAGAATAGGGGAGAGAACGACCTGCTAAAGCACTTTCACAACCTGTTGCAAACCTATTTCCGCGAGAATCGTCAACTGTCGCAAGGCTTGCCCACCGTAGCCTGGTGTGCCTCCCAACTGGCCTATTCGCCCCGTTACTTCGGCGATTTGATTCATAAGGCTACAGGTGGTACAGCCATCGGCTACATTCACAACTATATTATCAATCAAGCGAAAAGTCTGCTGATGCAAGGTCATAACATCAGTGAGACTTCCCGCTTGCTTGGTTTTGACTTCCCTCACCATTTCACGCGTCTCTTCAAGCGAATCACGGGGCTCACCCCCAGCGAGTTTATAGGAAAATAAACAATAGTTTATAAACTTCTATAAGTTAGACTTTGCTTCACTTTACTTGGAGATTTGGTTGTACGTACAAAGCACTTGACTGGTCGTTGGCAGCCTGGTACAGGTGAGGATGCTTCGCCCATTTAGGCATATCCATCGACAGCGACTCCTCTATCAGGTAGCCTGCAAAATACCATCAAAGTGGGGTCGCCGAAGCGATAGCCCCACTTGCTGATTCCTGTGTATGAATACCATCAACTAAATCAGTTGTGCGATTGTTTCCGCATCCTTGCCTTCATAGAAACGAGGCTCAAAGACGGGATTGTATTTGAAATCGCCAAAGCGGAACAACTGGAGGCCACAGAACTGATGATCGTCGCTTAGGCAGAGTTCCAAACGGAAGTTGCCGTTAACTCCAGCTACGGGCTTGCCCTTCTGCACGATGTCAGTAGCCATCTTGTCAAAGGGCATCTCCAGCAGCCGCTCCAAACGTCCTCCCTCAGAAGGGCTATATTCCAGTATGTAGGCCTTAACCTGACTCAGTGTAGGCGTATAGATGGCCTTGGTTGAAAACAGTGATTTCTTAATCTCGATATGCGTATATACGGAAAGGGCAGCAGCCATCTCCAAGTGTTTAATACTTGACATAGTTGTAACTTTTTATAAATTAATAATGTGAATTGATTTGTGTGTCCTTGTGAAATCAGACAACTACGTCAACGAATGATGTGCCTCAGCGCGATAACATAATAGTCGCACGAGGCCGACATGCAGAATGGAGCCGTCTCCTGGCGGCATCTGCTGTCGTAGTAGGATTTAAAGTGTTTGACAATATGTTGCCACAGGGCAAAGCTGCCGAACGGCGTGATGGTTCTTTCTGTCTTAGAGCCTTGTGAGGGCAGGATGCGCTGAGGGCGTGAACTGCAGACACGATAGATCTGTGAGGCATCAGTCAGTATGGCTTCATGATGGTGCTGTTGCTGCGGAATCATGACGGTTGACTCCGTAGGCAGCAAGGGTGTTCCGGCTAAGGCATCATCCTTGCTCTGCCAGTTCAGGAGAACCGTCAGGCAAACGGTACAAAGGACCGTCAACATCCGTATCATCAGTAGCATTCGCCTCATAATGCGCTGCAAAGGTACAAATAAGTTTAAATTATAAATCCAGATTTACCAACTCATACTTCTTTGAGCCAAGGCCAATCTGGGCTGCATGGTCGATAGTGTGTGTGCCATGCTGCTTGTCGATACGCTTCAGCAAATCGGTAGGATCATTCTTGGCCGTCACCTTCTGTTGGTTGATGATATCGATGCAGGCCTGGTCGAGCGCTACGGGATCGGTAGAGGCGAGGATGCCGTAGTCTTCCAGCTTCACAGGTTCGGGATGATCCACGCAGTCGCAGTCTATTGACATGTTGTTCATGACGCTGATGTAGATGATGCCCTGCTTCTTGTTGAAGTAGTTCACCACGGCTTGAGCTGCTGCTGCCATACTTTCGAGGAAACCATCCTGATTACCGATGAACTCTGGTGTCCACAGCTTACCCATATCCAGTTTCTCCATCTTGCCGGCCGAGTGGATGTAAGCCTTGCCGTTCTGACTGGCACAGCCGATGGAGAGGTTCTTCAGCGCACCACCATAGCCGCCCATAGGATGACCCTTGAAGTGGTTGAGGGCAATCATGAAGTCGTAGTTGGCCATGTGTCCGCCAACGATGTCGTACTTGATGTGCGTCTGATCCTTTACGGGGATGCGAATCTCATCGTATTCGTCCATGATATCGACAGGAAAATACTTTGTGAAGCCGTGACGCTCAATCACTTTCCAATGGTTCTCTGACGTGTTGCGCTCGTCTTTCTTGTCGGAAGGGCCGTTGCCGTATGCGGTGTTACATTCCACGATGGTGCCGTCCACCTCCCATATCAGGTTTTTCACCAGTTCAGGTTTCAGGTAGTTGGGATTGCTGCCTTCGCCTGTTGACATCTTCACTGCCACACGCCCCTTGGCTTCAACGCCAAGTGCCTTGTAGATTTTTACCAACGATTCTGGTGAAATCTCCCTTGTGAGATACACCTTTGATGCCTGTTGAGCCATCACCGCAGCCGACACCATCAACATGGCTGCTGCCAAAATAAAGTTTTTTTTTCTCATAAATACAATTTAATATTGATGGCAAAGTTACCAATAAATGCCGAAATTTCGCTATTTTTACGGAATGATTTAACAAATGTTGAGTCTCGTCGCGACTCAGCCATTCAAGTAATCTTGATGGCGCAGTCGATATTATCAGTTGAAATCGTCTAATCAGGCTGTTGACCGTCGTGAGCCTTCCATGCACATTCGGTGATTTCCATATCGGAGAAGATGGCTGTGAAAGACGATTCTTCGGGCGAGCAGGCATAGATGCCGAAGCTA
>ONYS01000014.1 GCA_900322095.1 uncultured Prevotella sp. | reverse complement strand
AAGAGAAATTAACTTCACTCTTGCATCCTCTGTACGGAACTGCCAGACAATCTTCTTGCTTTCGTCATTCTTGTCGGTCTCCCATGCGGATAGTTCTTTCCTTAAAACAGATATATCCTGAATTCTTCTGTTCAAACACTGCCGTGTCATCATGTTCAATTCTATTTCTGCCATGTCAAGCCAACTGCCGTGTTTGGGTGTATAGTGAATTTCCAGCTTGCGTCGTATACTTCTTGCTGTCTCGGGGTCGTACTTTTTATACAAGGACGATATTTTATGCGTGTTCAGATTGTCCATGACAAGGACAATCTTCTTTGCTTCCGGTCTGTGGTCAACCAACCACTTTATTTCTTCAGCCCAATCCACTGCGGTTCTATGTTCTCTGACACTTTGGTGATGCCAACCGGCAAGCGGTTCAACAAAAGCAAAGATACTGCATGTTCCATTTCTTACATATTCGGAGTCAATCTTTTTGTCCTTGCCGGGCTTCATGTCCTTGGGTTCACGCGCATCACCCAAGAGTTGGTATGGTTTCTCATCCATGCAGATGACAGGGTAGTCTGGATCGTAAGGACGTTCATAGACATCGAGAACATCTTCCATGCATGCTACGAATTCGGCATCTTCTTCGTTGGCAATGCACCAGTATTGGCTTTTGTGCGGCCGAAGTTCGTTTTTTTTAATACGTTTCCTATTGTAGACTTGCTAACAGGTTCGTCCAACACTATTCTTGACTTGTCTGCCAAAAGTCTTAAAGTCCATCTGGAGTGGCCCTCAGGAGCGGGGCCACATGCCAATTTTATGATATTGGCTTCAGCACGCCCGTCAACCTTGCGACGTGAGTGATTGGATCCTTCGCCACGGTTCAGGGTCAGCGCTTTTTCTAACCCATTTGTTGCATAGTTCTGAATAGCAGTATAGACCGTCTTTATACTTACACCGTTAGAGTGAGCACATTGCTCACAAGTAAATTGCTTACCATGATTAACATCCAAATCCAAGAAAATCTGGCATCTACTTCTCAATGTTTGGCAAGTTGATTTTGCTTTACGCATTTTCTTGACATATTTCAACTGCTCGTCAGTCAACTCTATTATTGTTGTGTGTCTGCCCATAAGATGTATACTTTATTGCATTGTTATAATGCAAAAATAGGGCTTTAATCGCATATACAAAAGCAAATATACATTACTTAACATATTGAATATCAAGATATTAAGCGTGTATTTCAATGTAACCACACTCAGCGTATCCCCCTATGTGAGCCCTCTAAAAACAACGTCTACAAGCAGGGAAATAGCCATGTTATAGTCGTGCTTGAAAGTCTATAGGAAGATTTGATGCCATATTAATGGATAGCATTAGTCAATTTTATATGTTGAAATATTTTGATTAATTAACACGTAGCTCATATATAGATACAAGTCAATATGAATAGGACACTACACTAGTAGAAAAAACTATGGTCCATCTGCATCTGGTCAACAAGATCCTTGTACCCAAGCTTTACTCCAAGGAGCAAGGCTTTCAGCGGATCCGGCATTATATTCAGGAGTCTGGCTGCATGTAAAACATCAGAACCTGTGTTATTGTCTCTACGTAGTGTAAACCAGGCTTCGGATAAATTGCAGTCAGAATAAGGATAAGACATTACTCGTTAAGTTTAAGGTTCTGGCTTATGCCGCGGGCGATGCTTTGGAAAATCTGTTCGTTGCCTCCATCGCTGAGCGCGGAGTCTTTGATGAGTACTACAACAAAGCATTTCCTGCCATCTGGTAATATTAGGAAACCCGCGTCACAATCGCCAACCATACGACCAAAAGCCGATGCTCCTGAGTCCGTAGGCTTGATGTAACGATCGGAGTGACCTGTCTTGTGCACAAAGGCTAGTGTCCTCGGGAAACCAGCCTTGAGTTTATTGTTTCCTGTGGCCGTCTTTGTCATCGACTGTTCTATAAGTGAGAGATGATCTTTGGATATCACTCCACCAGAAAAGACCTTCTCAAAAAGGTTTGCCACATCCATAGGATGTGCACTATTGAGGTAGCACCGGAAGATATCCTCATGCATCTGGGCCTCCGTCTGTGTGAGTTTGAAGCCCTTGATTCCTAACGACCGCACGAATGTGTCCACCCTTTCAATGCCTCCGCAATAGTCTATCAGCCAGTCGCAAGCGTTGTTGTCACTCAGCCGCAGAGCGTAGTCCAGTATCTGCCGAATGCTCACCATGGCCCAGCCATCGGGGTGTTCGCTGCGTAATGGACAGTAGGTGCCGTCGTGCAACTGATTTGGCGATAATGTAACCATCCGGTCAACAGAGTCGCCTTCGCATTCCATCTTCTTCAATGCGCAAACGGCCACAGGAAACTTCACTACGCTCATCAATGGGTAATGAATGTCGTTGCGAAATGCCGATTTCATTTTGCCGCATACGACAGCCACCCCTACCGAGGCGTCTTTTCCCTCGGTGATGGACTTATATTGGCTTCTTGTCAATTGGGCGCAACTTGTCGGGCTATATAGTCCCAACAGAAGGAAAATGATAAGTATTGATTTCTTCGACATGGTTCTTATTTTTCTAATACTCTGATATTGAGCTGCTTGCGGTTTAGAATGCAGCTGCTCGGCTCGGTGTCCCAGCAGTGGTTGCACGACACACAGCGTGGACGATAGTCGCGGTTCTCAGCCCATTTGTTGATCAGGTCGGGCTCGGAGAGCAGCGGCCGACCAAGGGATGCCAGCTGGATATTGGGCACGTCGTTCATCACTTCTTCAATGATGTCCATGCTTCGGTTGCCACCCAGCAGGATGAGCGGCGTGGAGATAATCGTGGAAAGCTCCTTGAGATAAGAGCGAAAGTAAGACTGCGTCTCCGGCTTGCGCACATGCTTATGGATGCCGGTGACGGTGGCGAGGGACTCGTTGGACGCGCTGGGCTCGATGATGTCGACCACCTTCATCTCGTCGATATGCTTGAGTACCTCCTTTGCCTCGTCAAACGTCATGCCGTCGGCAGAATTCTCCGTGGCATCGAAGAGGTTGGTCTTCAGTCAGATGGGAAAGTCGGGACCTACTGCTTGGCGCATAGCTTGCAGCGTCTCATAGAGGAAGCGGGCACGGTTGTGGATAGGACCGCCATAGTCGTCGGTACGGTGGTTGAAGTATGGCGTGAGGAACTGACTCAGCAGATAGCCATGGGCAGCATGGACCTCGATGCCGTCGAAGCCGGCACGGCGTGCTCGCTGAGCGGCTTGGGCAAAGACGCGCTCCCGGCCCTTAATGTCCTCCACGGTCATCTCCACGGGCGTGACACCAGTCTTGGGATTGCGCACGGCCGAGGGACCGAAGACGGTGTAAGGATAATCTTTGTCCATACCTGATTGCGATCCGCCGTAAGCTACCTGCAGCACCATGCGGGTGTCGTGGGAGTGGGCATAATCAGTGAGGACTTTCCACTCATCGATAAAGCTGTCATCGTAGAAGCCTGCCTGACGGATGTTGGCCTTGCCTGATGGCTCGATATAGGTGTATCCGGTGAGGATGGTACCCACACCACCATCGACCAACCGACGGTAGAAGTCGCAGAGGCCTTGGGTGAGGTGGCCCTCATCGTCGGCCCAACGCATCCATACTGCTGAACGCACAAAACGGTTCTTCACATCCATGCCACCGGCATGTGCTCTTTCGAATAATCTTTTCTGTTGCATAGTTGTATTCTTTTTGTTTTCTGCTGCAAAGTTACGACAGAAAAACGACTCTTGCAATAAGGGCTAAATGATTGATAGGGTGATAAATTTGTCACCATAGGAAATATAGGAGCCTGCGATGACAAAAAGATTTATATCTTTCTGTAAGCTATACAGCACTCGGAAATACAAAGAAAAGCGAGTTTTTCTTTGCCGCTTCACTCGTTTACAGTATCTTTTCAAGAAAAAGACAGAGATATGTATGAACGTAAGATTCCTGTAGATACTAAGTGTGGCATCGTGGTATTCATGGAGCTCATGGGTGGCAAGTGGAAACCATGGCTCATCAACCATATCCACGATGGCAGCACCAGCCCAAGCAGTTGCAGCAGGGCATTCCTCTGGCAGCTAAACGGGTGCTCACTAAGCAACTGGGGGAACTCGAGGCTGCAGGATTCGTATATAAAAGAGTGTATGCCGAGATCCCGATGCGGGTGGAGTATTTCCTCACTGAGATCGGCGAGAGTGTCTATCCGATCATCCAGGCGATGGATCAATGGGGTAAGAGCCACAGAGATCTGTTGGAGAAGAAGTGACCTGATGAATTCATTGCCAACTTCTCCTGCTGTTGCTAAGTATGACACCTGAGCTCATACCTTACGATACTGTATTCATTGGTGGTCCAGTCTGGTGTGGAACCTATTTACTCTTGATGAGCAATCGGTCTTTCTTTTTTAGGCGGCAGGGATGCCGCCTTACCTACCAACTCTCTTCTATTTTGGCCGTCAGGAAAGACGGCCCGTCAGCTAAACTTTATATTTTTGGTACTAACTATTCAGCCGCAGCCGATCCCGCGCCAAAAATATGGTTTGCAACGATTAGATTATTAGCAGGTTACGCTATGCTGCTTTGTCTAAAACTAAAAACTAAGAAAAGAGTGAAATTGAGAAAGTTTTCCGTTTGTTGATTGTAACTAATTGTAAATCATTGAATTGACATATTTTAACAAAAGAAAAGTTATCCAAAAGGTATCACTATATATGAAAAAGAGTTATCTTTGCAGTCGTAAAAATAAGAATCAAATCATTTCAAGCACTAAACATCAATGATACAGACAGTTGTGAAAAGAGATGGCCGTGTAGACGGTTTCAACGAGATGAAAATCGTGGCCGCCATCTGCAAGGCAATGAAACATACAGACGCTGGCGAGGATGCTGAGTTGGCAAAAAACATAGCCCGCTTCATAGCTCTTCACGGACAGGAGCAGATGGGCGTGGAGCAGATACAGGATGCGGTGGAACGTCAACTCATGGGCAGCCGCAGAAAGGATGTGGCCCAGAAGTATATCCAGTACCGCAATCAGCGCTCGATAGCACGCAAGGCCAAGACTCGCAACGTGTTTCTCGACATCGTGAATATCAAGAGTACGGACGTCACGCGCGAGAATGCCAACATGAATGCCGACACTCCAGCAGGCATGATGATGAAGTTCGCGAGCGAGACCACAAAGCCGTTTGTTGATGATTATCTGCTGCGTGAAGAAGTGCGACAGGCTGTGAGAGACAACTATATCCACATCCACGACAAGGACTACTATCCGACGAAGTCGCTCACCTGCGTGCAACATCCTCTCGACGTGATTCTGCATCACGGTTTCACGGCCGGTCATGGATCTTCCCGTCCTGCCAAGCGCATTGAGACGGCAGCAGTGCTGGCCTGCATCTCCCTTGAGACCTGTCAGAACGAGATGCACGGAGGTCAGGCTATTCCGGCTTTCGACTTCTATCTTGCCCCTTACGTGCGCATGTCGTACAAGGAGGAGGTGAAAAAGCTTGAGGAACTCAGCAGTGAGAGTCTTGACGATCTCATGGACGCACCGATTGACGACTATGTTGAAAAATGCGTAGAGGGTCTGGAAGGCAAGGAGAAACTCAAGCAGTTTGCCATCAATCAGACTGTCCACCGCGTCCACCAGTCCATGGAAGCCTTCATCCACAACATGAACACGATCCACTCGCGCGGCGGCAACCAGGTGGTCTTCTCCAGCATCAACTACGGTACCGACACATCGGCTGAGGGACGCTGCATCATGCGCGAGCTGCTCAAGTCGACCTATGAGGGCGTCGGCAACGGTGAGACGGCCATCTTCCCCATTCAGATATGGAAGAAGAAACGTGGCGTGAACTATCTGCCCGAGGACCGCAACTATGACCTCTACAAGCTGGCCTGCAAGGTAACGGCCCGCCGTTTCTTCCCCAACTTTCTGAATCTCGACGCCTCGTTCAACCAGAATGAGAAGTGGCGCGCCGACGATCCCGAGCGCTATAAATGGGAGATTGCCACCATGGGATGCCGCACGAGAGTATTTGAGAACCGTTTCGGCGAGAAGACCTCGGTAGGACGTGGCAACTTGAGTTTCACGACGATCAATATCGTGAAGATAGCAATCGAATGCATGGGCATCAAGGACGAGGAAGAGCGCATCAATACCTTCTTCGTGAAACTGGACCATCTGTTGGACATCACGGCCATCCAGCTCGACGACCGCTTCAAGTTCCAGGCTACGGCCAAGGCACGCCAGTTCCCGCTGCTGATGCAGTATCTCTGGACGGGAGCCGACAAGCTGAATCCCGACGACACCATTGAGAGCGTCATCAATCAGGGAACGCTGGGCATCGGTTTCATCGGACTTGCCGAATGTCTGAAGGCCCTCACTGGCAAACATCATGGCGAGAGCGAGGAGTCGCAGCGTCTTGGACTGCGCATCATCACCCACATGCGCGACCGTGCCAACGAGTACTCGGAGAAATATCACCACAACTATTCCATCCTCGCCACGCCTGCAGAGGGTCTGGCCGGTAAGTTCACCAAGCGCGACAAGAAGCAGTTTGGCATCATCCCGGGTGTTACCGACCGCGAGTATTACACCAACAGCAATCACGTGCCGGTGTACTACAAGTGCTCTGCTCTGCATAAGGCACAGGTGGAGGCGCCTTATCACACGCTGACCCGTGGCGGGCACATCTTCTATGTGGAGCTCGACGGCGACGCCACCCACAATCCTCAGGCCATCATGAGCGTGGTGGATATGATGGACCGCTATGACATGGGCTACGGCTCGGTCAACCACAACCGCAACCGCTGCATGGACTGCGGCTATGAGACAGCCCGCGACATCAAGACATGTCCTAAGTGCGGCAGTGCCCACATCGACCGTCTGCAGCGCATCACGGGTTATCTCGTTGGAACGACCGACCGCTGGAACGCTGGCAAGCTGGCCGAGCTCAACGACCGAGTGACACATAATATATAATGATCTCCGTATTATCCATAGTTCACGACACCACCGTCGACGGTCCCGGATTTCGCACGTCGGTCTATTGCGCCGGTTGTCCCAATGGATGCGCAGAATGTCACAATCCGCAATCCTGGGACATCAACAACGGCCATTGGATGTCGACCGAGGATATCATGAAGGAGCTGCGCGATGATCCCTTTGCCAACGTCACCTTCAGTGGAGGCGACCCCATGTTTCAGCCTGAGGGATTCAGCGAGCTCGCCGACGCGATAAAGTCGGAGCTCGGCGAGGACATCTGGTGCTACTCGGGATTTACCTTCGAGCACATCTTCCGCGACGAGCGGCAGCGACGACTGCTGGAGCGGATCGACGTTCTTGTCGACGGTCCCTTCGTCAAGCGGCTCCACGACCCTGACCTGCTGTTCCGTGGGAGCAGTAATCAGAGGATTATTGACGTGAAGAAGACTTTGGCTGGCCAGGCAGACCCTTCGCAGGCCGAAGGGGAGCAGAACCTCCCAAATATCATCCTCTGGGGTGACGACGACATCTGATTATGGGTAATAAAAAAATGGAGGATTGAACGGCACGAAACGCTTTACCGTTCAATCCTCCATTTTTTTTGTTTGCCTCCTACAGATAGTTCAGGCGCGGAAGCGGCCTGCAGATTCATGGCGATCAGTAAACTCTGGGGCCGAAAATCTTCGTACCTACTCTCACCATCGTGGAACCGTGCTCTACGGCTATCTGATAGTCGTGGCTCATTCCCCAGGAGCGCTCTTTGAATCCAGGGTCGTCGGCGAAATACTTAGCCTTCACCTCGTCGAAGAATTTCCAGGCAGTGTCGAATTCGGAGGCAATCTGCTCTTTGTCGTCAACGTTGGAAGCCATCATCATCAGGCCAGCGATATGGACATGCTTCAGCTGGCGCCATTCGCCGCTCTCCAGGAGTTGCCGGCACGCGTCAAGCGTAAGTCCGTATTTGGTCTCTTCCTCCGCAATATGTAGTTCGAGCAGACATTCGATGGTTCGGTTGTGCTTGGCCGCCTGCTTGTCGATTTCCTTCAGCAGCTTGAGCGAGTCTACGGCGTCGATCATGCTGATGTAGGGCGCGATGTATTTCACCTTGTTGGTCTGAAGATGGCCAATGAAGTGCCATTCGATATCCTTCGGCAGTGCCTCCACCTTGCGGGCGATCTCCTGCTCGTGGCTCTCGCCGAAAATGCGCTGTCCCTCTTGATAGGCAGCCTCGATATACTCCTCCGGATGGAACTTACTCACGGCAACGAGACGCACACCTTCGGGAAGTGTGTCTAATACTTCATGCAAGTTTTTAGCTATATCTTCTATCATCTTTGTTATTATTTTAAGGGCTCTGACTTGTTCACGGCAGATCGCCGGAAGAGAAAATTATGATTATAGCGGGCGGAATCCCCGCCCGCTATGAGTTATGAGTTGGGTTGCTGTTCAGCCTCGTATTCAGGCTTGTCGTCGTGAGCCTGGGGCTTGGGCTGGGCATTGTGCTCGAATACATCCATAATCATCGTCTCGGCAATGCTGGCGATGGCATAGTCGTTCATCGTCGTTCCCATGACCTCACCGATATGCTTGACAGCTCCCTCGAGCGAACCGGCCTGAACGAGGTAGTTCACGTTTGAGCGCTTCTCTTTCTCGGTCTTCTCGTCGATGGTGATAAACTGGAGCTTCGTCTTATACCATTTGTCGTCGTTCTCCATATCAGAGAAAAATATCTCATGGTAGGGCGCAGGCTTGATATCGGTAATCTTAAAATCGCCGCTGATATAGGATGACATCTCTTCGATGATGGTGTTCTCGGCCTCAGTGAAGCTCAGAGCGTCAACGACATACTGTTCGGTGACTTTCTTCTGTGTGCCGTCTTCCATAGTCTTGTCATAGCGAATTTTGGTCTCAAACCAATCTGATGTTCTTGATCTCATTTTCTTTATCTTTGTGATTTTTATCGTTGCAAAGGTACAGCAATTCAAGGGGAATACAAAATAAAAGTCAGAATTTTATTAAAAAGTCGGGTAGGGACGGGCTGCTACCGGTCTTTCTTTCGTGGTCGGCAGGAATGCCAACCCTCCTACAGTTCGCCGTTGCAGAACAACAATTGTTATTTTAGACCCCATTCAGTGATGAGCAATCCACAGAAAATGTCCAATGCTCCGAAAATATCTCGGCGTGCACTCTTTTGCTATTTTATCAGTGATTCAAACGCAGAGATAAATTATTTTTCGTAATTTTGCAGATGTATGCAGAATAAACAGACCATTATCCATCCTTATAAGATTAATTCGTTATCAGGACTTCGAGTCAGGCTAAGCTTGATTTCTCTTGTCTTGCTGGTGTTGTCGTTCTCGGCAGTCGGTTGCCGCAACGGTAAGAATACAGCTTCATCGGATGGCGATACGATACCGATGAAGTTTGCCAAGAACATCATCATGGTGACGCATAAGAATTATACAGAGGTGGTTCTTGCCAATCCCTGGAGACAAGGGTCGGTGCTTCAGCGCTATGCCCTGGTCGACAGCAATCATCGTGATGCAAGCATACCGGAAGGATTCATGCGTGTCGACGTTCCTTTGCGCAGATGTGTAGTCTTCACGGCTGCCCACATGGAACTCATCCGAATGCTGGGCAGGACATCGAGCGTGAAAGGTGTTGCCGATGCCGAATACATGCACCAGCCTTGGCTGCCTGCAGCCATCTCTGCCGGTAAGATTACTGACTGCGGAAACAGCATGAGTCCTAACATCGAAAAGGTGATGGGCATAAAGCCTGACGCCGTGTTGCTGTCGCCTTATGAGAACTCAGACTATGGACGCTTGGAGCAATTGGGCGTGCCTCTGGTTCAGTTGGCTGATTATATGGAGACATCGGCTTTGGGCAGGGCTGAATGGATGAAATTCTATGGCCGTCTGATGGGCTGTGCGACCGAGGCCGACAGTCTGGTTGAGGATGTCTGTCGCCAATATGACAAGGTCCGGAAGCTGGCAGCCCATGCCAAGACGGCTCCGCAAGTGATGACAGAACGCAAGACCGGCGCTGTATGGTATATGCCCGGTGGCCAGTCGACGATGGGACAAATGTTTCGGGATGCCCATGCCGATTACGCTTTCGGGGACGACAAGCACAGTGGCAGTCTGCCTCTTAGCGCTGAGACGGTGATCGACAAGGCAAGCAATGCCGACGTTTGGATCCTCAGCTATAATGGCGACTTCAATTTCTCCGCTTTGGCCAGCGAATATAGTGGCTACGGTCGACTGAAAGCATTCAAGACAAAAAACGTATATGGTTGTGGCGTAGACAAGTCGCGCTATTTTGATGAGGTCCCCTTCAGACCCGACTTGTTGCTTCGCGATCTGACGATTATCTTCCATCCCGAACTTCGGCTAGGGGCAACGCGCTATTATCATCTCATCAAATAGTATGATCCGCCGTCATCCGTTTATCTTTCTGCTCGTATGCATAGTGGCGCTGGCTATGGCCTGCCTGCTGACGGGACCGGTGAGCATCAGTCCGTCGAAAGTCTTCGCCATACTCTTCGGTATTGACAACAATGACGATACGGCGGGATACATCGTGCTGGAGTCGCGGCTGCCTCAGATGCTGACAGCCCTCTTCTCGGGTAGCGCCTTGGCGGTGAGTGGTCTTATGCTTCAGACTGCTTTTCGCAATCCCCTGGCAGGCCCGTCTATCTTTGGTATCTCCAGCGGGGCCAGTCTGGGAGTGGCGCTCGTGATGCTGATGTTTGGTGGAACACTGACAGCCGGCTCGCTTACCCTGTCGGGCTATGTGGCCATTCTGGCCGGAGCCGCCGTCGGGGCGCTGGTGGTAACGGTCATCATCGTCGTCATGGCCCAGTGGGTGACGAGCTCTACAATGCTGCTCATCGTTGGCATCATGACGGGCTACTTGAGCGGATCGCTGGTCTCGCTGCTCAACTTTGCAGCCACCGACCAGGGCGTGAAGAGCTATGTGGTCTGGGGCATGGGCGACTTCAGCGGCGTGACGCTGCAGATGCTTCCCGTCTATGGTTCGCTATGTGTCGTTCTGCTGGGGATAGCGCTGCTCTTTGTCAAGCCACTCAATGCATTGTTGCTGGGCCGGCAGTATGCTGAGAGTATGGGCATCAACACGCATGCAGTCTGGATGGGACTCTTGGTCTTGACCAGTCTGCTTACAGCAACGGTGACAGCTTTCTGTGGTCCCATCGCATTTATCGGTCTGGCTGTGCCCCATATTGCCCGTATGGTTCTCCGCACCGACAGTCAGTCGCGACTATTGCGCATGAGCATACTGACGGGTGGGGCGGTGGCTTTGCTCTGCAACTGGATCTGCTGTCTGCCGGCATCGGGTGGGGTAATACCGCTCAACGCTGTCACACCGCTCATTGGTGCCCCAGTGATTATTTATGTCATCATTCATCATAGATAGAAACATGATAGAAGAAGAATTTCAACGCACGGCTATGCTCCTGGGCAATCCGGCTCTTGAGACGCTAAAGAACAGCAAAGTGGCTGTGATAGGCGTAGGAGGAGTAGGCGGGTATGTTGTGGAAGCTCTAGCCCGCAGTGGCATTGGCGAACTGCACCTTGTCGACAGCGACCTTGTGGCTATATCCAATATCAACAGGCAAATCGTGGCCTTGCATTCAACGATTGGTCAATATAAGGTAGATGTTGCCGCCCGACGGGTTGTTGACATCAATCCCGACTGCATTGTGAAGACATACAAGATGTTCTATTTGCCTTCAACTGCCAGTGAAATAGACCTGAGCAAGATGGACTATGTGGTGGACTGCGTGGACACGGTGGCGGCCAAACTGCATCTGATACAGACCTGCAAGCAAATCGGTGTGCCGCTGATCTGCAGTATGGGTGCGGCAAACAAAATGGACCCGACTGCTTTCCGCGTGAGTGATATTGGAGCCACGATAATGGATCCTTTGGCAAAAGTGATCCGGAAGAAGATGAGAAAGCTGGGATTGAAATATCAGAAGGTGGTCTGGAGCCCTGAGCCTCCATTGTCCCCACTGAATATCCCTGCAGGAGAGAAGGTCGTTCCGGCAAGCAATGCCTTTGTTCCTCCTGTGGCGGGATTGGTGATCGCCGGAGAAGTGGTGAAAGACCTGCTCAAGAGAGACAACACGTTCAGAGTGGATGAAAAGCCAAACTCTACTTTGGATACCGAGTAATGTCTGTCTTTGCCGAAGAAAAGACCTCTATGATAGATAGTATCTGTAGAATTTTATATCAACTTCCATAATATGAAAGTGAATTTAGAAACCTTTGAGGGTGTAGACCGCCCCATGTATGTGCTGGAAGAAAGCCGGCTCATCAGAAATCTTGAGACAATCAGTGATGTCGCACGCCGTGCTGACGTTGAGATTATCATGGCTTTCAAGGCTTATGCCTTGTGGAGAACGTTCCCTATTTTTAGAAAATATATCGGTGCCACAACCGCCAGTTCGCTCTATGAGGCACGGCTTGGAAAAGAAGAGTTCGGTGCGCCTGCTCATACCTTCTCGCCCGCCTATACCGACTACGAGATCGACAAGACAGCGCAGTGCTCCTCGCATCTGATATTCAATTCGCTCAGTCAATATGACCGTTTCCATGAGCGCGCACTGCAGGCCAACCCCGCATTGATGTTGGGATTAAGAGTGAATCCGAAATACAGTGAAATAAAAACCTTGCTCTATAATCCTTGTGCACCCGGTTCTCGGTTTGGAATTCTGGCCGAGGATTTGCCAGAGCAGTTGCCCGACGACGTGACCGGATTCCATATCCATTGTCACTGTGAGAGTGGAAGTGACGAATTTCAGCGGACATTAGTGCATATCGAACAGAAATTCTCCCGTTGGTTCAGTCAGTTGAAATGGATCAATTTTGGTGGCGGTCATCTGATGACTCGAAAGGACTACGACCGTGACTTGCTGGTGGAGACATTGAAAGGCTTCCACGAGCGCTATCCGTGGCTTCATGTGATCTTGGAGCCGGGAAGTGCCTTCGGATGGCAAACGGGACCGTTGGTGAGTCAAGTGCAGGATATTGTGGAGAACCATTGCATTAAGACAGCTATCCTCAACGTAAGTTTCACTTGCCATATGCCCGACTGCTTGGAGATGCCCTATCATCCTGACGTCCGTGGGGCAAGAGTCGTGGATGAGGACAACTGTGAAGGAGAGGCTTATGTTTATCGTTTGGGCGGCAACTCCTGCCTCAGTGGCGACTTCATGCGTAGCTGGGCGTTCGACCATGAGCTGAAAGTGGGAGAGAACGTCATCTTTGAAGACATGCTCCACTATACGACGGTTAAGACAACGATGTTCAACGGCGTGACGCATCCTGCCATCATGCTTGCCCGTCCCGACGGAGAACTCGTTCAACTTCGTGAGTTCGGCTACGAAGACTATAAGAACAGGATGGACTGATTGCGTCCTACCTCGATCTATAAATAAAGGCTGTGCTGCTTGATCTTTAGCAAGCAGCACAGCCTTTTGACTTTTCATTTGTGATAGCTATTTATTTGTTTTTCCAGAGTCTGCGGTCTTTAACCCAAAGTGGACGTCCATCGTCGTAGAACCACTGGTCCTCCACAATGTGGTCGTATCTGCCATGGGCATTCTTTCTCACATCCACTTGATGGGTGAGATAAAAACTTCCGTCTTTCTTTATTCCAAAACTAAATCCGCTTGCTATTTTGCCGGTCTTCCCTGTGAAAGAATTCAGGCTGCAAATCTCCTGCTTATCTACCAAAGGCTGAGTAGTGAGAGAGGAACGGTCGACGAGAACAAACATTATTCCGCCATCCTTGCTAATCCAAGTCTTCATTATCGTGTCATATCCATCTTGACAAAATACGATTTCTGAGGTGCTTCCTGAAACAGCATCATATTTGAAAATTCTGCTGCTTCTTACGAAAAACAGGCAGTGCCTTCTGTCGTCAGTGTATTTGGCAATAGCGGTTTCGTTGGACTTCAGACGTGCGGCGCGGGCCTTCACTCTGTTTGCTATAGGGGTCTGTCCCGATGCGCTAACGGGAAGGAGAACAGCCATCAGGCAAATTATAAAAAATAATTTTATTCTCATAACTTTATACTATTATTCAATTTTAATGGAGAGCTGCTTATGAGTAGCATCTGTGAGTCTGCACCAATTGGCAATCCGGACATTGACAATCCAAACGATAGAACCGTCTTTTTGAGCAACGACCAGTTGGCGACGGCGCTGGAAGAGATTCTGATGTTTCTCGGCCAAGATGTCATTCACCAGCCGGCTGTGTTCCATCCCTAAAGGAATCATCCTGTCACCAGCTTCCACATTGCGTAAAGTCAAAGGAAACTCCACCTTATCAGCATCCAGCAAACAGAGTCGCTCATCCCGAATCAGATCTTTGGGTGAGTAGGGAAGGGTAGAGACCGATATTCTTTGTTCGTTGTCATTTCCTAAATGATACACATATTTTCCCGGTTCAGGAATGACGAGGTGAACATTGCCAAATGCTGACGATGGGACCAAGGTAAGGCGCCCCTTGTCCACTAAAGCTTCGTGGGTCTTACTCTTCCATGTTTTGTTTCTACTTTCGAGGCTATTTGTTATCTCCTTGATTTGTTTGGATACAAAACCGTAGTCCGACAATGTCTCAAACAAAATAGAAGAGGGCGATGGGTATGATGCAAGTCTTCTCAAGTCAAGCGATAGTGCAACGTAAGGGTCATGATCCTGAATTGTGCATTCCGAAATTTCCTGAGCGATTACTTGATTATAGACTTTTTCAACTTCTACGAGGTGCTCTATACAGCGAGAGATATTCTTGTCGGCTCCTTGGTTTACTTGTCGCATTAAAGGCAAGAGGTCGAGACGGATCTTATTGCGCTTAACATCGTCAATGAGATTCGTGCTGTCCGTTACGTAGTCTTGGTCGTATTCCTTGAGAAAGTTTAATATCTCCTCACGAGTCACGCTTAAGAGAGGGCGGACAATCTTGCCATTACGTGGCTTGATGCCTGTAAGACCGTGGATTCCTGTTCCAGATAAGAGATTAAGAAGAACCGTCTCTACATTGTCGCCCGCATGATGGGCTACGCAAATATTCTCCGCAGACAATGCACGGCGCAAATTTTCAAAATAATGATAGCGCAATTCGCGCGCGGCCATCTCTATACTGACGTGGTGCAGATCGGCGTAAGTGCGTGTGTCAAAATGGACACGGTGAAAGGGAATTGAATATTTGTGGCAGAGCTGTTCGCAGAAGTTTTCATCCCTATCGGACTCTTCTCCACGGAGATGGAAGTTGCAGTGAATGGCTTCTGTTTGGTAGCCCAGTTCTTTCAAAGCGATGAGCAGTGAGACACTGTCAGCCCCTCCAGAAAGAGCCACCAACTTCAGGCCATCATTGGATAAAAGATGATGGGCAGAAATGAATTGGCCGACTTTGGAGAGGAACTGGTCTGTGGTTTTTGAACGACGCATCACTCAACATAAAGAACGAGTCCCTTCAGATATTCGCCTTCGGGATGATAGATATTGATGGGATGGTCGGCAGGCTGATGAAGCTGGTGCAGGATTCTCACCCTACGCTGTGCCTGAGCTGCTGCAGTGAAGACTGCGTTGCGGAAGTTGTCTTTCGTGACTACTTGAGAGCAACTGAACGTGAAGAGAATTCCACCCTTCTTAATGCGCTCCAGCCCTTTCAGATTCAGACGGGTGTAGCCTTTCAGAGCGTTATGCAGTGCGCCACGGTGTTTAGCGAAAGCTGGAGGATCGAGGATGATCAAGTCATAGAGTCTGTCATGTTCATCCAGATACTTGAAAGCGTCTTCGCAGAAGGCCTCATGGCGCTGGTCGTCGGGAAAATTCAGCCCGACGTTGGCATTTGTAAGTTCAATGGCTTTGGCAGAAGAGTCTACCGAGTGTACCAGTTGGGCCCCGCCACGCATGGCATATACGGAGAAACCACCCGTATAGCAGAACATATTGAGCACGGAGCGTCCATGAGCATACTTCTCTACCAACGAGCGGTTATCACGCTGGTCGACGAAGAAACCGGTCTTCTGGCCTTTCAGCCAGTCTACGTGGAACTTCAATCCGTTCTCTATACATATATTATTGTCGGTTCCACCGTAGATGAAACCATTTTCCTGTCCCAGGTCTGCTTTGAATGGCAGCGTGGTCTCACTTTTATAATAAACGTTTTGGATGCGGCTACCCATTACGTCAAGCAGAGCTTTCGTGATTTCATGTCGACAAACATGCATGCCCACGCTATGCGCCTGCATGACGGCCGTCTGTCCGTAGCAGTCGATAATCAGACCGGGCAGATGATCTCCCTCTCCATGAACGAGGCGGTAGGTGTCGTTATAAGGATTATCGGCAATTCCAATTGCCAGTCTCATGTCAAGAGCCTCCTTCAGACGGTCGTGCCAGAAGCTATCGTTGATTTCGATATCTTGAAAAGACAAAACGCGGACGGCTATGGAACCAATCTGATAATGACCAACAGCGATAAAACTGCCATCGCTCGTGATCACCCTAACAATGTCTCCTTCCTCAATACCCTCGTCAGCATGATGAATGGCACCAGAGAAAATCCAGGGATGGAAACGTTTGAGGCTTTCTTCCTTACCTCTTTTTAAATATATCTGCTTGTACATAATCAAGGCTTCTTGGTTGTATTCACTTTCTTCGAGTCAGACTTCTTCTTCTCTGTTAGCGAAAGAGGTCTGCGCCGGACATATTTTCTACGGGGTTGTTGATTTTTTTGCGCGGAATCAGTAGATGTGCTTGCAGAGGGCTTGGGATCTTCAGGCACAACGATAAGATTATAATCCTGAGTTGATTGCAGCCTGATGATCTCCTCGTAAAGAACAATGCATGCCCAAGCATCCGTTGCGGCGTATATCTGTTGCTTCTCGCTCAGTGCGTCAGCTTCCCAATTGCTCAGTCGCTCCCGTTTTGATATCTTCTGATGGAAGATGTTGGCAAAGAGCTTTTGCAGACTCATGTCCTCAATGCCCAATCTTCCTACGATGTTCTGAAGATCGACAAAAAGTCCGGGAGTGAAATCCAAGCGTTCCTTCAGTGAATGGATATCATCATGCCATGACAGTCCGATCATGGGAACGACGGTATTCTCAAGCAGCGGCTTGAGCGCAGGCATCATCTCATTGTTCAGGCGGAAAAGAAAACACGTGTCGTGTGTTGAAACCTGAAGCAAAGAAACCTGATAGTGAACGCCCTTACGGAAAGAAGGACGCGTCTCGGTGTCAACTCCTAAAATATCTTGGTCTAATAGATATTCTACAGCCCGCATCGCTTCATTGGCCGTGAGTACGACAATGATACGTCCCGTAAAAACCGCACGAGGAAGATTCGTGATGGCGCGCTTTGGAAATTTATTATAGATGTCTTTTTTCATTATTGGACTGTAACAATGTGCAAAATTAGAAAAAAGTCTCGAGAATTGAGAAGATTCTGAGTTTTTTACGCTATTTTTGCATCTGAAATCATCATATACCACGATATGAGCAAGAAAAAACGCAACAGTAAGCCTAAAAAGAACACAAGTACATCCTTCAGTTCGGCAATAGGTTTGCAGACCAAAAGATATAGTAACGAGACAACTGACTTCTTAGCAGGATTAGTTCTACTGATATTCGCCATCTATTTGACAATCGCCATGGTAAGTTTCCTCCATACGGGTGCAGCCGACCAGAGCATACTGGAAAATCTGCGTCCGCACGAATGGATAAACTCCAATCGCGAGTTTGCCAACTATTGCTCGTCGGCCGGAGCTATTATTGCCTACACTTTGATAACGGTGAACTTTGGCTTCCCTGCCTTCTTGATTCCTGTTTTCATCGCTTTGGCAGCCCTGAAACTCATGCGGGCCTACAATGTCAACCTGTGGAAGTGGTTCTTCGGGTTGGCTGTCAGTATGGTTTGGCTGTCGGTGGCCTTTGCTAAATTTCTGACGCCTTTCACGGGTAATCTGGTATTCAATCCTGGCGGTCGGCACGGCATGTTTGTTGTGCAGACCATAGAGAACGTGGTTGGTCCTCCCGGACTGACGGCTATTCTCTTCCTGGTGGCCATCATTATCTTGACCTTCGTCAGCACGGAGACGATCACTGTGATTAAGAAGCTTCTCAATCCCGTACATTATTTGGGCAAGAAAGTTAAGCTCACAGTAACAAATGTTCACGGTGATGATGAAGAAGAGAAACCTGATGACGGAGAAGATGAAGAAGGAAACGACACTACTGACACGACTGATGATGATGTTCAGCACAATGAGAATGAAAAGGTCGAAGAAGACGGCGCGCCGGTGATTCCTTTGGATATACCTGTGCCAGAGCCCGCTGAGAAGAAGGAGAAAGAGGCCGACACTGGCGATGAACTCACCGTGGAAGTACCGGGCGAGGAGGAAAAGGCTGATACGAAGACGTTGAATGATGAGGTAGATCTTTCGACGCCTATCAATCCGCGTGAGCCGTTCATCCACTATAAATTCCCTACGCTCGACTTGTTGAAGAAATACGACGACAACAAGCCGACCATCAACATGCGGGAAATCCAGGACAACAACCAGCGGATTATTGAGGTGTTGAACAGCTTTGGCGTGAGAATCTCTAAGATCAACGCCACTGTGGGCCCAACGATCACGCTCTATGAGATAACGCCTGCCGAAGGTGTGCGTATCAACAAGATCCGTAACTTGGAGGACGACATCGCCCTTAACCTTACGGCACTGGGAATACGTATCATAGCGCCTATTCCCGGGCGCGGTACGATTGGTATAGAGGTGCCGAACAAAAAGCCTCAAATCGTCTCGATGGAGGCCATTCTCAACACGAAGAAGTTTAAGGAGAGCAAGATGGAATTGCCTGTTGCCATCGGCAAGACCATATCCAACGACGTCTACATGTTCGATCTCCACAAGTTGCCTCACTTGCTTGTGGCCGGTGCTACAGGACAAGGTAAGTCAGTAGGCTTGAACGCCATCATCACTTCTTTGCTCTACAAGAAGCATCCCAATGAGCTCAAGTTCGTCTTGGTAGATCCTAAGAAGGTGGAGTTCAGTATCTATCGCAAGATTGCAGACCACTACATGGCAGCCCTTCCTGAGAATGAGGATGAGCCCATCATTACCGACGTGCAGAAAGTAGTGAAGACCTTGAAGAGTCTTTGCGAGCTTATGGATCATCGCTACGACCTGTTGCAGATGGCTCAGGTGAGAAAGATTGAGGAGTATAACGAGAAATTCGTCAATCACAAGCTTGATCCTAACAAGGGACATGAATACATGCCTTACATCGTGGTCATCATTGATGAGTTTGGAGATTTGATCATGACGGCCGGCAAGGAGATAGAACTCCCCATAGCGCGTATCGCCCAGCTGGCCCGCGCCGTGGGTATCCACATGGTTATCGCTACCCAGCGACCAACCACCAAGATCATCACTGGTAACATCAAGGCCAACTTCCCGGGCCGCATAGCATTCCGCGTGACATCTGTTACCGACTCCCGCACCATTCTCGACCGCAAGGGCGCCGAGCAGTTGGTAGGCCGTGGTGATATGCTCTTCCTTTCCGGCGGAGATCCCGTGCGTATTCAGTGTGCATTCATCGATACACCCGAGATTGAGTCCATCAGCGACTTCATCTCTCAGCAGCCCGGTCCCGTACATCCGTTTGAGCTTCCTGAGCCTAAGGATGATTCGGATGAGGGTGGCAATGGCGGCGGAACCGATATCCAGAGCCTTGATCCGCTCTTTGAGGAGGCTGCACATGCCGTTGTCCTCTCGCAGCAGGGCTCTACGAGTATGATTCAGCGTCGCTTCGCCATCGGCTATAATAGAGCTGGGCGAGTGATGGACCAGCTGCAGCAGGCGGGTATCGTGGGTCCTGCCCAGGGCAGTAAGCCACGCGATGTGCTGATTTCAGACGACAGTCAGCTTGACAAACTTCTATTGAGTATGCGTTCATAATAAATATAGTGAATCATGAAGAAATTAATATTATTGTCGCTTTGTTTGTTGGTTTCGTTAGCCTTGTTCTCTCAGAATGAGAAAGAGGCAAGAAAGGTTCTCGACAAGGCATCGTCCATCATCTGCAGCAGAAGTGGAGCTAAGGCACAATTCTCTGCCTACAGCAGTAAGTATAAAGCCTCAGGATCAATCGCCATAAAGGGAAACAAGTTTCAGATTACTACACCCCAGGCTATGGTATGGTATAACGGTAAGACCCAGTGGAGCTACATGAAGCAGAACAACGAGGTTAACGTTTCTACGCCCGATGCCAGCCAGCGCGCCAGAATGAACCCTTATGTTTTTGTGAATGTCTACAAGAAAGGCTATAAGATGTCAATGAAAAATGTGGGCAACTCAAAGGAGATTCATCTCACGGCAACGGGCAAGAGCGCCATTCCACAGATGTACATCATCGTAGACAACAAAACCAGCGTGCCAAGCCATGTGAAGATGCTTATGAATGGCAGTTGGACAAGCGTTGTAATATCCAATTTTACGCGAGCAAACATTTCCGATGCCTATTTCTCTTTCAATGCAAAGGATTTTCCCAAAGCAGAGATTGTTGATTTAAGATAACAAAGAGTTAGAAACGGCATGAGATTCAAGAACCAATGATTGTTCGTTTAAGCGTGTACTGACACATAAAAACGCAATTTTCCTTGTTTCTTGTGCAGTTTCCAACTCTTTCTTGATCATCGCGCTGTTCATCCAAAACTATAAGAATATGACCATCTATCAATTATTCCGCAACGTCCATCACCAAAGGCAATTGGCTCTAAGACGCAGCTTGGATTTCCAGCGCAACCGGGTTGCCAGCTATGTGAAGCAGTTCTTCGGCGTCTTGTTTGTATTCTATCTTGTCTTTCTGTCAGTTCTCCTCGCACTCGGAGTAAGGGATGATGTTGATAGCGCCATTGGCATGATTATTTTCCCCTTGCCATTCGTCCTCCTGATTGATTTTGTTTTCCGCTTTGCCTTACAGGAGACACCCGCCCAGATCGTCAAGCCCTACCTTTTGTTGCCATTCCCCTCAAAGAGAATAGTTGATATTTTTGTTGCAGAATCTTTCCTTTCATGGGGAGATCTCGTTTGGCTGGCCCTTCCTTTGCCCTACTGCATCATGGCGTTGCATCCAATAGCCAACCCATTGCTTAGCTTGCAGATTCTTCTTCTCTGGCTGATGCTCATCTGGATGAACAGCCAGTGGTATTTGGTTTGCCGAACATTGATCTATAAATCTTGGTTGTGGATCATCCTTCCTGTTGTTGTCATGGGAGCGCCGATATTGCCTTTCTTTTTCTTGAACGGCAAAAGTCTTGACCGCGTTCTCGACCGAGTGTTCCAAGTTGCTTCCGATGCTTCTATCCTTCCTCTTTTTCTAATCCTTGTGCTGATGGCTCTCGTGGTGATGACGCTCATCAACCGCAAGTTGCAATGGGCTACTTTGTCGAAGGAAACATTTTCTCCAATCGCCACAAACAGTGATGTTGCTACTCCTTCTCTCTCATTTTTGGGACGTTATGGACAGACCGGAATGTACATCAAACTCGAAGTCTTGTCGATTCTTCGCAATCCTGCCATTCGCAAAAAGTACCTGAATTCAGTTGGCGTCACAATTGTCTTTACCCTTCTATGCGCTTTCACCGACGTTTATAACGGAACTTCTTGGGGCAATTTCTGGTGCTTCTATTGCTTCGTTTTGGGAGGTATAACCCTGATCTCAATAGTCATGCAACCCGAAGGTAATTATATCGATCTGCTGATGACCCGGCAACAGAGCATTCTGAATATGCTCCATGCCAAATATTTACTCAATACAGTGTTGCTTGTCATCCCTTTGGTTATCTTGTTGATACCGGTCTTCATGGGAAAATGGTCGTTGATGATGGTATTGGGATTCCTGCTGTTCACTGCTGGATTCCAGTTTTGCTTGCTGTTCCAACTGGCCGTTTACAACAACCGCACAATTCCTTTAACGAAAAGCCTGACGAATAGGGACGGCAGCAACAACAGTCCCTGGCAAATCGTCGTGACGATGTTGGCTCTTGCCCTCCCCATGGGGCTGGTAGGCTTGATGAGTATCTTCTTTTCAGAGACAGTCATCAACAGTACGCTCGCCGTTCTTGGGCTGGCGTTCATTGCCGCTGAGCCCTTGTGGATGAAGAATATCTATGGACGGATGATGGCAAGAAAATATGAGAACCTTTCGGGATTCCATTCAACAAGAACGTCTTAAAATCAATATAAATCATGAAATTTGTAGGAATTATCCCTGCGCGCTATGCATCAACGCGCTTTCCTGGCAAGCCTTTGGCTGTCTTAGGAGGTAAAACCGTGATACAGCGTGTCTATGAACAGGTAGAGAAGTCGCTTGATACAGCTTACGTAGCTACCGACGATGAGCGCATCTATGAGCATGTCGAGTCTTTCGGTGGTAAAGTTGTCATGACCTCACCCAAGCATAAGAGTGGTACGGACCGTATTGAGGAAGCTTGTTCAAAGATCGGCGGCGACTGGGATGTTGTTGTAAACATCCAGGGTGACGAGCCTTTCATTCAGCAAAGTCAGATAGCTACAGTTTGCGATTGCTTCTCTGATCCGTCAACCCAGATAGCTACATTGGGCAAGCCTTTTGAAAGTATGGAGGCTGTAAAGAATCCTAATTCACCGAAGATCGTCACGGATGTCAACGGTTTCGCCCTGTACTTTTCTCGTAGTGTAATACCTTTTATCAGAGGCTACGAGGAGAAAGACTGGCTCGGCAGGTTCCCATTTCTCAAGCATCTCGGGATTTACGCTTACCGGGCAGATGTGCTTAAGGAAATCACGCGGTTGCCTCAGTCTCCACTGGAAATTGCAGAGAGCTTGGAACAACTCCGTTGGCTGCAGAATGGCTACCGTATTCGTGTCGGCATTACGAATGTAGAGACTGTCGGTATCGACACACCGCAGGATTTGGAGCGTGCAGAGCAATATCTCCAGTCGCATCCTATGGACTGATAGCAAGAACGACGATATTTTTGTTGGCCGACAATTGATGGCCATCCGGCTCCCCGTGAATGGAAGAACAACTCTCCTTATATATCAGTTTGCTCTCCATTTACGGGGAGTTTGCCTTTCTTTTATGCAGAATTCGTTTTTCTTTTATGGGGAATTCGCCTTCTTTTTATGCAGAGTTTGCTTCTCATCTACGGTCAATTCTTTCTCGTTTGGGAATCTGCTTGCAGGCAGTTGTCGACCAATAGGAAAACTTTCTCCCCGAAAAGAAGATTGCTCATGATGTGAGACAATTGTCGAACGTTGTCAACTCTCCGCGTCCATACAACACAGAAAGCCGCTCTTCTGGCTAACAACTATCTTTGTTTATCAATAATTGCTAGTAAAGTTGCATAATATTATGAGTGTGCGGCCGTTATTAAGCAAATAGATATGTGAATATTGTATTTGTGAATCAATGTGCTCATTATTGAGAATGCTTATGAGAAGAAATTTTTATCGACTATTGGCTTGTTTGTTCGCCGTTGTACTATCGTTGCCATCCTTGTCACAGACTTCATTCGTTAGGGGGAATGGCCCTAGGGCAGAGTGGGACACGGCAAAAGTGATACTGATGCATACGCCGGGTGTGGAACTTTTCGATGGTGTGATTCATCCTACCGCAGGTTTGTTTGAGCATTATTTTGACGTCGATTCTGCTCGGGAGCAACATCTGAACTACATCCGTATGCTCCAACAGCAGGGGATAACCGTTGTGCGCGTGGAGGATGTATTGAGAGCGATGAGTCGTGAGCGACTCGAATCTCTGGCAGCTCAGGTGCTGACCTATGACGTCAGTAAGGTAAATCCAGCAGACTCGGCTGCGAATGGGGGGGAGTATAAAACGAAAATCCTTCATGAGATGTCGAGAGAAGATCTGTTGAGGGTATTGATGCTGCAGCCAACGGTGAAGATGATGAGTGTTGATAATAACACGGGCATCGAGGCAACCTATACCCATCAGTCGCTGATGAACCTCTATTTTACGCGCGACCAGAGCATCAATACGCCGAGGGGCAGCATCATTTGCCAAATGAATTCGCTTCAACGGTCTCCGGAGACGCGGTTGATTGAGGCCTGTTATAGCCAATTGGGAATTAAACCGATTCTAAAAATCAGCGGTGATGGACGTCTCGAAGGAGGAGACTACATTCCGGCTGGCAGCGTAGCTTTTATAGGTCGAGGTATGCGAACAAACAAGCAGGCCATTCAACAGATGATGGATGCCGACGCGCTGGGACATGATACCATCATCGTTGTAGATGATCATCTGCGCTGGCAAATGGAGATGCATCTCGATACCCATTTCAACATTATCGACCGGAATCTATGTACGATGCCTGCGTCGAGACTCTATGCAGAGAAAGGTACACCGCAATGTTGCACGGCCGACATCTATGCCCGGAAGCCTGGGAGTTTGAAATACCGTCTGATCAAAAAGAATCTTGATTTTGTAGAACTCTTAAAAAAGCGTGGCTTCTCTATTATTCCTATAAATAGAGAAGACGAAATGCATTATGCCAACAATTATCTCACAATAGCCCCACGTCACATCATGGCCGTTGGAGGACAGTCAAAAGAATATCAAGAAGCGCTTGCTGGGCATGGCGTGAAAGTGGAATGGATTCCGCTCGATCAATTGATAAAAGGCTACGGTGCTGCGCATTGCATGACTCAAGTCGTTTATCGACAGACAGCTGGCAAATAGCGATCAACTGCAATGTTGAATTGAAACCCAAGGAAGAAGCTATATTCTTCTTGGGTTTCATTTTTGTTTTATCAAGCGTGCACGCATGTCGACAGCTGTCAGCAGATCTGCCGACAGCTGTCAGCAGATCTGCCGACAACTGTCAGCAGACCTGCCGACAATTGTCAGCAATCATCAATGCTCGGTTTTCACTGTGTAGAATTTGCGGTCTGAGAGTTACGATGCCTCACCGAGCTATCATTATTAAATATATATCGCAATGAAAGTTCGAAATAACTATCAAAAAGGGTTTAGTCTTATGGAATCTCTTAAAAAACATAAAATAATGAAGTAAACTATACTATTGCATTATGAGATTTTGTAACTTTGCAAGCAATTAACAACTAACGATATGAAGAAGGTTTTAATGATAGCCGTGATGCTTCTCTCGTGTGTGACGTTTAGTTTCGCACAAAGTGAGGCAAAGATAAAGTTTGACAAGCTGACTTATGATTTCGGCACATTCACTGTCAGCAATCCTGTTCAGGAGGCTTCGTTCAGTTTTACCAACGAAGGTAAGTCACCTTTGGTGATCAACCAAGTGGTTACTTCTTGTGGTTGCACGGTTGCCACATACACTAAGAAACCTATTGCCCCCGGTCAGGCAGGTGTGATCAAAGTGAAGTATAATGGCACGGGAAGATTCCCATCGCATATTAAGAAGATGATTACCGTACGCACCAACGGCGTTCCAGAAATGGTTCGTCTCTACGTGGAAGGCGATATGGTAGAAGATAAGAAATAATCAATCAGTAAATATTAAGGTTGGGCACTGAGTTTTATTCTCGGTGCCCAATTTTGTATATCTATTCCTTTGGTTCTGAACGTCTTGGATGTTAATCGTCGCTATATAAAGATTGCTTGATTAGGATGGGAGGTCTTGTTTTTCTAAAAATTTTAATAGAAAAGTTTGCTTCTTTGCATATTATGATTTATTTTTGCACGTAGAAATAACAACGAATCAATGAAAACAAAAAGAGCAATTTCTCTTAAAACCCTGACAAAAAGTTCCGCTTGGGACATACAGGAGAGTGACGTGTTCCGTCTGTTGGAAGAGGCTGCAAAAGATGCAGACTTCAAAGACAATCTGCGCCACTACACAGATATATTGAAAAGCGCCTTCGAGATAGAAACTCTGACTGTAGATAAGCCTGAGATTGTCTCTAAGTATGAAGACCGTGGCTTTAAAGTGGGCTTGGTTAAAGTTAACGAGAATGTGACTGAGAAGTGGGCTGTGAAGAAGCGTCCCATCCTCCGCGTCACCGACTTGAGCTATGAGAACATTCACCACGTTTCGGCTCGTCAACTAGTTGAAGTGCTCGACCGTAACTTCGGCGGCGGCTGGGAGAGTCTTCCTCAGAGCATACAGGATATCATCGAGTCTGGCTTCGACGTCAGCACAACGACATTGCCGACCAATCGCATTCATCGTCCGGGAGGAATGTATGAGAAGAAGACCAATGACGGTTTTGAAGTGTTGGAGATTCCTAAGGGAACGTGGATGGAAGCCATCTTCGTCAAGGCTAAGCCTGAAGTTGAACGTCCAAGAATGAAATTCGATCAGGATATGCCCAATAAGCGTGACGATATGGACGATGACGACTTCGAGGACAAGGATGAAGATCTGCCCGAGAACGACTACAAGGAACGGGAGGATGAAGATGATGACGACACTATCGATGACGACAAGATCAGCGAGGAAATCTATAGAACTCAACTGGATGAAGATCCCGTTGAACTCTCCGACGATCTGAATCTCGAAGACGAAGAAGGCGACGAGAATTACTAATCAAGTTCGTAGCCGCATATTGAATGACGAAAGGCGCAATCAACTGCAAAGTGATTGCGCCTTTCGCTGTAATTGCATCGGATGATTCAATCCAGTTCCCCTGGAGAGAATGTCGTCGTGTTCCAATCGCCAGTTTCCAAACCTTTCTTCAACCAATACATGCGTTGCTGGGAAGTGCCGTGAGTGAATGTCTCCGGTTGGCTGTATCCACGTGCTTTTTCCTGCAAGTAGTTGTCGCCAATTTTCTCAGCGCAATCAATGGCTTCCTCAATATCGCCGTCGGAGAGACTGGAAAACTTCTCGTTGTCATAATGTGCCCAGCAGCCGGCATAATAGTCGGCCAGCAGCTCCAGCTTTACACTCAACTTGTTGGCTTCTGTTTGGCTAAGCTGGTCCATCTTTGCATGGCACTTGGATAAGATGCCGCGAAGGTATTCAACGTGGTGTCCTACTTCATGGGCAATGACGTAAGCATAGGCAAAGTCGAGGTCGCCTTTAGCCTCGATACCCAACTCCTTGCGCATCGAAGAGAAGAAGCTTAAGTCGAGATACAGCTTTTGGTCGCCCGAACAGTAAAAAGGACCCATCTGTGCACTTCCTTGACCGCAGGCGGTGTTGACGCTGCCAGTGTAGAGGACCATCGTTGGGTAGGTGTATTGCATGCCATGCAGTTTGAACTGTTCTGTCCACACGTCTTCTGTGCCGGCAAGAATCTGCTTGGAAAATTCAGCCAGCTGCTGTTCTTCCTCAGTAAAGCTGGGTTCACTGTTGTCGGTAGTTTCTTGCAGTTGGCCCTGAAGTTGCTGACTGGCAACATTGTTGATGACATCGCCCAAGTCTCCACCGCTTAAGAATGTGATGAGGGCAATGATTATGATTCCACCTATGCCTCCTATTCCGGCCTTGGCACCATTAGACATGCCGCGGACGTCTTCCACGTTACTGCTTTTTCGTCTTCCGTTGAGTTTCATTTTGTTGTGTGATTGATTGGTTCTTACTGCAAAAGTATGAAAATTTGTTCATATAACCATCAACGACGAGTTTTATTTCTGTCTGCATGACCGTTGAAGCCATCACAATAAATAGAAAAGCGCATGAAAAATTGTGGATGATATATTTTTTTTGTACCTTTGCATGTCTTTAAAGCGAATACACATAACATTGCAATGAAAGTTTCTTATAAATGGCTTAAAGAATATGTCGACTTCGATCTGACACCGCAACAGACAGCTGACGCGCTGACTTCAACGGGGCTTGAGGTGGATTCTTTGGAAGAAGTTCAGTCTATCAAAGGAGGACTGAAAGGTTTATATGTAGGTAAGGTGCTGACTTGTGAGCCACATCCCAATTCTGACCATCTTCATATCACGATGGTAGACCTTGGTAAAGGCGAACCGCAGCAAATCGTCTGTGGCGCTCCGAATGTGGCTGCTGGCCAGAAGGTTATCGTTGCTGACCTGGGCTGCGTGCTCTATGATGGCGACAAGGAGATTACCATCAAGAAGTCAAAACTTCGTGGCGTGGAATCATACGGAATGATTTGCGCTGAGGATGAGATTGGCGTGGGCACAAGCCACGATGGCATCATCGTACTTCCTGAGGATGCCAAAGTCGGTCAACCCGCTGCAGAATACTACCACTTGGAGAGCGATTGGGTGATAGAGATTGACTTGACGGCCAATCGTGCAGATGCGCTGAGTCATTACGGCGTTGCCAGAGACCTGTATGCATGGTTGAAGCAAAACGGATACCAGACCAGTCTTCATCGTCCGGACTGCAGCAAGTTTGTCGTTGACAATGAAGACCTGCCTATCGATGTGGATATTGAAAACACAGAGGCCTGCAAGCGCTATGCCTGCGTGAGCATTACCGATTGCGACGTGAAGGAAAGTCCTGAATGGATGCAAGAAAAATTGCGCGTCGTGGGGCTTCGTCCTATCAATAACATCGTGGACATTACCAATTATATCATGCTGGCCTACGGACAGCCAATGCACTGCTTCGATGCCGACATGGTGAAGGGACACCGCATCGTAGTGCGTACGCAACCCGAAGGTACTCATTTCATGACTCTCGACGGTGAGGATCATGTCTTGGGTGAACACGACCTGAGCATCTGCAATGCCGAAGATCCCATGTGCATTGCCGGAATCTTCGGTGGAAAGGGTAGTGGTACTTATGAGACAACGAAGAATGTCGTGCTCGAGAGTGCCTATTTCCATCCCACTTGGATTCGCAAGAGCGCACGCCGTCACGGACTCTCATCTGAGGCCAGCTATCGCTTTGAGCGTGGCGTTGATCCCAATGGAACGATTTACGCATTGAAGCAGGCTGCCATTCTCTGCCGTGAACTGGCTGGTGGCAAAGTGAGCATGCAGATCAAAGATGTCTATCCTAAGCCTATGCCCAACTTCAACGTCCGTCTGAACTACGAATATTGCGACCGCCTCATAGGTAAGCATCTTGGCGAGGAGACCATCAAGAGCATCGCTACAAGCCTCGAGATGAAAATCTTGAAAGAGGATGCAGAAGGTCTTGACCTTGAAGTACCCGCCTATCGCGTAGATGTGCAGCGTCCTTGCGACGTCGTTGAGGATATCTTGCGTATCTATGGATATAATAATGTAGAGATACCTACGATGCTGAAATCCTCGTTGACCGTGAAGGGCGATGAAGATCTTGAGCACAAAATCGAGAATGTTGTCAGTGAACAGCTTGTTGGCGAAGGCTTCAACGAGATTATGAACAACTCTCTGTCGCGTGTGTCCTACTATGAAGGTGATAAGCTCAATGCTTATCCTTGGGCCAAGACCGTGAAGGTGATGAATCCTTTAAGTGCGGATTTGGGCGTTATGCGTCAGTCGATTCTTTTCGGTGGATTGGAGAGCCTGGCTCGCAACATAAACCGAAAGAGTTCAAATCTGAAATTCTTTGAGTTCGGCAATACTTACCGTTACGAAGAGGAAAGCCGGACTGAAGAGGCTCCAATCAAGGCTTATAAGCAACAGCATCATCTGGGCTTGTGGGTGACGGGCTTCCATGTTCAGGGCTCTTGGATTCATCCCGATGAGAAGTCGAGTGTGTTCGAACTCAAGGCTTATGTCATGAACGTGCTGCGTCGTCTGGGACTCCAGGGTGGAGCAATCGTTGAGGAAAACTCGGACAATAACATCTTTGCCCATGCACGTGTGTTGAAGACCCGCAATGGAAAGGTGCTTGCCGAATATGGTGTGCTCGCGCATCAGTTGCTGAAGGACAATGGCATTGACCAGCCCACATTCTTCGCCGACCTGAATTGGACCAATCTGATGAAGTTGGCTCTCAAGCATAAGATTGAGTTTAAGGAGATATCCAAGTTCCCGCAGGTGAGCCGTGACTTGGCCTTGCTTGTCGACAAGCAAGTAGAGTTTGCTGAAATTGAGAAGATTGCTTATCAGACCGAGAAGAAACTCTTGAAGAAAGTGGAACTGTTCGACGTCTATGAGGGTAAGAATTTGCCTGCAGGCAAGAAGAGTTATGCTGTGAACTTTATCATTCAGGACGACAACCGCACGCTCAACGACAAGGCTATCGATGCAGTGATGAAGAAACTCATCGCCAACCTCACCAGCAAATTGGGCGCAGAACTCAGATAACAAAAATAAAAGTAAAACATAAAATAAAACATCTCCAATGGGAAGAGCATTTGAATATCGCAAGGCTACTAAGCTGAAAAGATGGGGCCATATGGCCAGAACGTTCACAAAGTTAGGTAAAGAGATTGCAATTGCCGTGAAGGCTGGCGGTCCTGAGCCGGAGAACAACCCTCGTCTGCGTGCAATCATAGCAACCTGCAAGCGCGAGAATATGCCTAAGGACAATATCCAGCGCGCTATCAAGAACGCTATGGGTAAGGATCAGAGCGAGTACAAAGAGGTTCCTTATGAGGGATATGGCCCTCACGGAGTGGCTATCTTTGTTGACGCCTTGACTGACAATACCACCCGTACCGTAGCCGACGTGAGATCAGTCTTCAACAAGTTTAACGGCAACTTGGGTACACAGGGCTCACTAAGCTTCCTTTTCGACCACAAGTGTGTATTCACCTTCAAGAAGAAGGATGATACAGACATGGACGACCTTATCCTCAACCTCATTGACTTCGGAGTGGACGATGAATACGACGAGGACGAGGAAACGGGAGAAATCACTATTTACGGTGAGCCTACCAGCTTTGGTGACATTCAGAAGTACTTGGAGGATAATGGTTATGAGATAACAAGTGCAGAGTTCACTCGTATTCCTACCGACTTGAAGGATGTTACCCCCGAAGAGCGTGAGACTATCGACAAGATGGTTGAGCGTCTCGAGGATTTCGATGATGTGCAGAATGTCTACACCAACATGAAGCCCCTTGAGGACGATGGCGAAGCTGAGTAACAGTCAATATGTTCTATAACAACAAACGCCCATCCTGGTGATGACCAGAGATGGGCGTTTGTTGTTAGTTCCGATATAGAACCTATTACTTGTTGTATTCCTTCGGTCCGAAACTTACGTCAAGAAGCGTCTCCTGTGGATTTTTCCCTGAATGGAAGACATAGCGGAAGGTGAAGTTATCCTTCCGGTAAAGTTGAACTCCCGGATTGTTGTTCACTGATGCTAGCATAGCAGCCTGCAGTTTGGCCTTGTTCTTCAATATCAGTTCCTTGTCGTCTGACTTATCATAAAGCGTCTTCCAATAAATAAATGTTTTTGTTGAGCGGTCAAAAGTCATGCTGTCTGTTCGCTCAAAGTCTTTTATTGGCGTTGGACAGTATTTTCTTGTGAAGTCTGCAGCTTCTTGCGCGGCCTGATCGCTCAAGCTCTTATGGCAAGCAACGAGGCATGAAACAAGTGTGAAGAAAACGAATAATTTTTTCATTCAAAGAGTTTATTTTCTGCAAAGATACCAAATAATAGCGGAAAATTTACTAAATTTGCAATTAAATAAACAGACGAATGGATAATATAAGGAATTTCTGTATCATCGCTCATATTGATCATGGCAAGTCAACTTTGGCCGACAGATTACTGGAACGCACTAAAACGATTCAGATTACTGAGGGCCAGATGCTTGATGATATGGACTTGGAACGTGAACGCGGCATCACGATCAAGAGTCATGCCATCGAGATGGATTATGTGGCTAAGGATGGTAAGAAATATATATTGAATTTGATAGATACTCCGGGACATGTCGACTTCTCTTATGAGGTGTCGAGAAGCATAGCCGCATGTGAGGGCGCACTGCTTGTTGTGGATGCAACGCAGGGCGTTCAGGCACAGACGATCTCCAATCTGTATATGGCTCTGGAACATGATCTTGAAATCATTCCTGTGGTCAATAAGATTGATATGCCTCAGGCCATGCCCGATGAGGTTGAAGATGAGATTGTGGAGCTGCTGGGATGCGAAAGAGATGAGATCATTCGTGCGTCAGGAAAGACAGGCGAAGGCGTAGATGAGATACTCGAGGCGGTAGTGAATAGGATTCAGCCGCCGAAGGGCGATCCCAAAGCCCCTCTGCAGGCCTTGATCTTCGACTCTATATTCAATAGCTTCAGAGGTGTCATCGTGCTCTGCAAGGTCATCAATGGAGAAATCAAGAAAGGCGACAAGGTGAAATTCTTCAATACTGGTGAGGAATACGTAGCCGACGAGGTGGGCATGCTGAGGATGGACATGATCCCTTGTCCGAAGCTCTCGTGTGGTGAAGTAGGGTATATCGTCAGCGGCATAAAGACTGCTACGGAAGTAAAGGTCGGTGATACAATTACTCATGTCAGTGAGCCTTGCAAAGAAGCCATCGAGGGATTTCAGGAGGTGAAGCCGATGGTGTTTGCCGGCGTTTACCCTATCGATCCGACGGAATACGAGAATTTGAGGTCGTCATTGGAGAAGCTGCAGCTTAATGATGCTTCGCTCACCTTTCAACCCGAGAGCAGTGTGGCGTTGGGCTTTGGTTTCCGTTGCGGCTTCCTGGGGCTTCTTCACATGGAGATTGTTCAGGAGCGTCTTGACCGGGAGTTCAATGTCGACGTGATCACTACAGTGCCTAACGTATCGTATATGGTCTACGACAAACAAGGCAACGTAACCGAGGTGCATAATCCTTCAGGTTTGCCCGACCAGACGTTGATAGACCATATTGAAGAACCGTATATCCGGGCCACCATTATCACGACAACTAATTATATTGGTCCGATAATGAAGCTCTGTCTGGACAAGCGTGGCGAACTGATCAATCAAGAGTATGTCAGCGGCAATCGTGTTGAGATACACTTCCTCTTGCCATTGGGAGAGATAGTGATAGACTTCTATGATAAGTTGAAGAGCATATCGAAGGGCTATGCTTCTTTTGATTATCATCTGGACTCCTATCGGCCGTCAAGGCTGGCGAAACTTGATATCCTGCTCAATGGCGAGCCAGTGGATGCCCTCTCAACGCTCACGCATCAGGACAATGCGGTCACTTTGGGCAGACGGATGTGTGAGAAGCTGAAGGACTTGATTCCCCGCCAGCAATTTGACATTGCTATCCAGGCAGCTATAGGCTCGAAAATCATTGCCCGCGAGACGGTTAAGCAGGTACGCAAGGATGTGCTGGCCAAGTGCTACGGTGGCGATGTCAGTCGTAAACGAAAACTTTTGGAGAAGCAGAAGAAAGGTAAGAAGCGTATGAAGCAGATTGGAAATGTACAGGTGCCGCAGAAAGCATTCCTTGCAGTTCTAAAATTGGATTAAGTAATGATAAGTTAAGGAGGAACTTGAAATGAAAATACAAGAATCTTCGACAAGAGATATAGCGAGAGAATTGGCTCGCAAATACAGTACAATGACGCATCATGAGCTTGACACGCTTGAGAGCATTATTGTGCCTATGCACTTTGCCAAGGGAGAGATGATTCTCAAGGAAGGCGAGGTGTGTCGCAATATCTATTATCTAGACCGTGGCTTGATTCGCCAGTTCTACTTCAAGAATGGCAAGGAGGTCACAGAGCACTTGGGAGAAGACCATACCATCTTCATGTGTATAGAGAGTCTGTTCAAAGAGGAACCCTCCGCTTTGCAGGTTGAAGCACTTGAGCCTTCGTCGGTATTTGCTCTGCCTAAGGCTCAGTTGGAACAGATAGCCATCACGAATGTCAATATCCAGATGCTTTATCGTAAGATATTGGAAGAGAGCTTGATAGTCTCTCAGGTCCATGCCGATTTGGTTCGCTTCGAGTCTGCTCAGAGTCGATACCGGAAGATGTGCAAGCTGAGTCCTCAAGTGGTGCTTCGTGCGCCATTGGTCTACATAGCCAATTATCTTCAGATGTCGCCAGAAACACTGTCGAGAGTGAGGACGGCTGAACTGAACTCGCAAGAATGATATAATATTAAAAGGGTCTTGAATTCATTTTCAAGACCCTTTTTGCTATCTCGGCTTTTTCTATTTTCTTTTCAATATGCTGTGTCAACTTGATCGTCCCATACCGTATTAACCGTAATCGTAAAACTTACGTTCTGGTCCTCTCCTCCTGGTGTGCTACCGAAGAAGCTTCCACTGTAGGTCGTGACCTGATTCTTTGCGATGGGTACGTTTTCAAAGGTCTTCTCGGTGATGGTGCCACCAGATGCATTCAATGCTGTGACTTTCATCTTCAGAAATTCAGAATCTGTTCTAGGGAAGGTATAGACTTCGTAAGAGGCTGGCTTGCCCACCATATCCGATGTAATGGGGATCTTTACCGTTTGACGGCTGTTCACAATTCCCACACCATTTTCTGCATCAAGCGTACTACTGCCGCCTGTATAGTAAAATTGCATGGTCTTCACGTTCTCAGGAATGTTGTCTTCTACATTCAATACAAACTTGCCAACGATGCGTTCAAGGCTTAGATTGACGTTGGTCGTGGTTCCAGATACGGTGAACTCTTGGTTGCACCAGAAACTATCAGTTACCTTGTTATCTGGCATTGCAACCTTGTTGATATCGTTGGCTAAGTTTACTGCACCGCTACAGTTGTGGGCCAACACGACAACATTGTAAGTGCCTTCAGCGAGTTTCATCTCAATGTTGCCAAAGTTGTCGTCTTCTGTTGATTGATTGACCTGATCAACGATAGTGCCATTCTGATAAACAGCCAGAGTGATGCGGGTGAAAGCTGATGTCGAGGTGCTGAAAGACGGGTTGGTGGACTTGGCTGCGACTCTGAACACGATGGGGCGGCCATCTGCCATGCCGGGTGTTTCTCCGTTGTCGTCGGACATTGCTTTCTCACATGAAGAAAACGTTAAGCTTAAAAGGCAGCTTAACAAGACGAAGAAGAGTGATGTCTTTTTCATAATCATAATTGTTTATGAGGTTGTTTGTACTGTAGGTTTGAGGTGAGCGCACATATAATATGAATATATCGGCGCAAATGTACACCTCGTAGCGGAATGAAATGTACACCCTTTATCGGAATGAAATGTACACCTCATATCGCTAACAAATGTACATCC
>ONYS01000124.1 GCA_900322095.1 uncultured Prevotella sp. | reverse complement strand
GTTGCCTTTATTACAAGTGTAAAGATACAAAAATTATCTCATATACCATCATATTATTGCATTTTTTTGCGTTGCGGACTTTTTAAAGTGGACTCATATATAAAGATCCACAAAGGAGCAACCTATCCAGCAGACCCACCCCATCCCCTCCCTACAAAGGGAGGGGCAAACATGCCCAGGGAGAAATCACCCGAAAACTTGAGATTAAATATCGATTGCTTCTGCTCCTGAGTAAACCCTGCTTTGCACCGATTGCTAAGCCCCTCCCTTTGTAGGGAGGGGTTGGGGGGTGGGTCTAATGGGTTATTATGGGGTTGATGGGTCTAATGGGGCTGATGGATTATTATGGCCTGATGGGTCTTCCTTTTTCTCCTTATTCAGCCAGAAACGCATAGTTGGTATCGATTCTGGCTGAATAAGACGAGAAAATCCTTGGTTATTTGTGAGAAAACCATTATATTTGCGATATAATTAAAGCAAAAACAGCATGGCTGAAATCATTGGAAGACGAAAGGAAATCAAGGAATTACAAGACTGCTACCAATCCAAGCGGTCGGAGTTTATCGTGGTCTATGGTCGCCGAAGAGTTGGAAAGACTTACCTCGTCAACAACGTGTTTGAGGACCGGCTAGCCTTTCAACACACCGGTCTTTCTCCTTTTGAGCTGAAGGATGAGGTATTGAGCCAAAGCCAACTGACCAATTTCTACTCCTCGCTCAAACGTTACGGCTACAAGGGCAATGATAAACCTGACGATTGGCTGTCAGCCTTCGATGCGCTCATCAGTCTGCTCTCTTCCCAACCAAAAGACAAGCCACAAGTAGTATTCATTGACGAGATAGCCTGGATGGATACGCCTCGAAGCGGTTTCATTACTGCCTTTGAGCATTTCTGGAACGGATGGGGAGCCAACAGAGGCAACCTGAAGCTCGTGGTATGCAGTTCTGCCGCCTCATGGGTGATGGACAACATCATCAACAACCGCGGCGGACTTTTCGACCGGACAACTCGTGAGATCCACCTTTCACCATTTACTCTTGGCGAAACCTCTGACTATCTCGACTCCATCGGCGTCACCTACGACCATTACGATGTACTGCAGACCTATATGGCCGTCGGTGGTGTGCCTTACTACCTCTCCTTCATCCAACCAGGCATGAGCGTTGCAGAGAATATAGACAATCTCTTTTTCGAGAAGAACGCAAAGCTGAAAAACGAATACAAGAACCTATTCTCCTCACAGTTTGCCAACCCAGAGGCCTGCAAAGGCATCATTGACTGTCTGACAGCAAACAAGACGGGTTGCACGCGGGCAGAGATTATGGAGAAAGGCGGTTTCTCCTCAGGAGGTACGCTTTCACAACAGATTAAGTCGCTCATGGCCAGCGACTTCATCATGAGCTATGTGCCTTATAAGGGGAAGAAGCGCGACATGAAATACAAGATCATTGACCCGTTCATCCTTTTCAGCACTAAGTTCGCTCAGAAGACGACCAACGACCATTACTGGCGCAACAACCAGAATAGCGCTACGCTGAACACATGGCGTGGACTGGCGTTCGAGAATGTCTGCTTCAGTCACATACCTCAGATCAAGACAGCTTTGGGCATCAACGGCGTACAGACGGAAGTACTGCCCTGGCATAGCGAGCAGAAGTCGGGAGGCGCACAGACGGATATGATCATCGACCGGGCCGACCGCATCGTGAACATCTGCGAGATGAAATTCTACAATACGGAATTCGTTGTGGACAAGGACTACGACGAAAAGCTAAGAAACAAGCTCGATGTCTTTCTCCGCGAGACAAAGCTGCGCAAGTCTGTGTTGATGACGCTGGTCACCACCTATGGTCTTGGTCAAAGCCGATATTCCGGCCGATTCCAAAATGTTATCACGATGGACCAACTGTTCTTATAGAATTGAAGGGACAAGACAGTTTTGTCGCCAAAAAAATCGCCAGAATACTAAAACAAAAATGCTAATTTGCCATTGAATAGCAAACTAGCATTTTTAATAGGTCGGGATGAGGCGACTCGAACGCCCGACCCCTACGTCCCGAACGTAGTGCGCTACCAACTGCGCTACATCCCGATTGCCTCGGCAAAGAACGAGTTCTTTGTGTTTAGCGGGTGCAAAGGTAATGCTTTTTTTTAATATCCGTGCAAATAATTGAAGAAAAATTTGCGGGGAAAGAAAATTTAATGTACCTTTGCACTCGCTTTCGAGAAGCACACTTCCCTGGAAGTTCTCTTAGATAGCAAATGGTGCCTTAGCTCAGGTGGTAGAGCAATGGACTGAAAATCCATGTGTCCTTGGTTCAACTCCAAGAGGTACCACTCCAAAATGCTTGTGACGATAGTCGCAAGCATTTTTTTGTTAGTGGTAGGAACACACACCAAACCCCACTATACAAAGAAAAAAAGGAGGGCCGTCATTCCTGGCGGCCCTCCTATGCTTTGCTTCTCCCCTCCCTTTGTAGGGAGGGGTTGGGGGTGGGTCTAATGGGGCTTCTGAGCGCCTTCTATCTACCCAGCCACGCCTCGGGATTCAGCGTCGCCGTCTCCTTACGCAACTGGAACTGCAAGATGTTGCCCGGACCCACAGTACCGAGGATCTGACGGGCACTCACATGCTGCCCACTGTGCACACTGACGCTGCTCAGATTGAAATACACCGAGATGTAGATGCCATGACGCACCATCACACCACGCGTTCCACCGAAGCCGAAGACGCTCGTCACCTCTCCGTCGTAGACGGCACGCGCCTGACAACCTGGATTACCCTTGATCTTGATGCCCTTATTGTCTAGCTGAACGTTGTTCAATCCTTCCACATTGTGCATGCCATAGCGACTCACAATCTTGTAGTTGCCCGTGATAGGCATGGGCAGTCGGCCGCGGTTGGCCTCGAAACCGCCATTCATCATTCTGTCTGAAGCCGAATAGCGCTGAGCCTCCTGAGCCTGATGCTGAGCGCGCTGCATCTCCTGCCGACTGCGCTCTTGGTCGGCCTCAGCCTTGCGCTCGGCAGCCTGACGCTGTGCCTCAGCCTCACGGGCCTGCTGTTCGGCGAGAGCCTTCTGGCGCTGTGCCTCAGCCTCACGAGCCTCAGCAGCCCGCTGCGGTGCGGCCTGTGCCTCACGACGCTGTGCCTCCTCGCGGGCCTGACGGGCGGCGGCCTCTGCGGCAGCAGCCTTGCGGGCCTGTTCCTTCAACTGAGCCTCATGGGCCCGAGCGGCCTCAATGCGGCGCTGGTTCTCACGCTCACGGGCCAAGGCTTCCTCACGTTGCTTCTTCAGAGCTTCGGCACGTGCCTTGGCGGCTGCTGCGGCTGCGGCCTTGCGCTTAGCCTCAGCGACAGCCCGCTGATGGGCCTTCTCCACCTCGATGGCCACCAAGCGGTCGATTTGGGCATTGAGGGCGGCATCCTTCTGGCGCTGCTCGGCAATAACTTTCTGGATGGTCTTTTGCTGCGACTGCAACGAGGCCACGACCTGCTGCTGTTCGGTGTGCTGGTTCTCCAGCACCTGCCGTTGTCTGACGCCCTTATTGAGCAGCACGTTCTTCTGGCCCTTCACATGCGACAGCTGCTGATGCTTGGCATCTACCTGACGCTGCTTGGCCTTGAGCATCTCGCCCTGCTGACGCTGATACTGGGCATACTCACGCACGAAACGGAAGCGGCGGTACATCTGGGCAAAGTTCTTCGCCGAGAAGATAAACATCAGCTTGTCCTGCACGGTCTGGCGGTGGGCCAGCGAGCGCAGGCTGCGGATATACTTGCGCTGACGATCCTTGAGCTGCGACTGCAACGTGGAGAGCTGCGACTGCAGCACCTGCATGTTGCCGTTCAGCCCCTTTATATCTTTTTCTATTCCTTCGATGTTGCGCTCGCTCTCGCCAATCTGCGTATTGAGAGCCTCCAGGTGCTGAAGCCGCTGACTGACGTCGGCCTGATTCTTCTTCAGGGCCTGTTCCTGCTCCTTAATCTTCTGTTGAATCTGACTGCGCTGCTTTTCCAGTCCCTTTATGGAAGCGTTGGTATAGACGGGCTTCTTCTGGGCCGAAGCATTGTTGCCGCGGCTTTTGCCTTTCTGTCCCTTCTTGGCGGCCGAAGTCGTGGTCTTCTGCTGTTGCGCAGTCTTCCTGGTTTTCGTCGTCTGCGTTGTCCGCGCCTTCTTTGCCGTGGTCTGCTTGCGGTTCTGGGCAGGCAGGGCACAGCAGGCTGCGGCGAGTGCTACTATGATTAGTATTCGTTTCATTTACATGCTTAGCAATTTCTTCAATACGTCTTCTGCGTTCATCTGCTTGTATTTGCTCGGCACCTGAGTCTCTGCCTCCCAACTGTCGTCGGTGGAGAGTTTGTTCATCTCCAGTTTCACGGTTGCCGCGTTATGCTTCTTCGTGGCATTGGTGGTGAAGGAGATGGTCTGGTTGGCGGGATACATCTTGGAGCCGAGCTTGCGGAAGTCGGAATAGTCCCACTTCAGGGTCGACTGTCCGTTCTGCTTGCTGGCATAGGTGATCAGCGCCTTGAGGATTCGACCCGTTGCCTTCTCGGCGGTCCACTGATAGGAGATGTTGCCATTCTTCAGGCTGACGGGCCATGTGTCGCCCGACGATGAGAGGTCGGCGGCAAACTTCTTGAGGTCGCTCTCCCCCACTTTTTGCGTTCCGGGCAGCAGGAGCTGGTTCCAGAATAGTGCCTGAAGGCTGTAGAAGTTCAGTCCGTTGTCACGCAGGAAGTCGAGCTGATTGTAGTCGGCCTTGATATACTGCTTATGGATGCGGTCGATGAGAAGCACGTAGGAGGGTGTAAACTCCACGCGTCCCACCTCACTGCCGATGACGGGCACCTGCAGCTGCATGCGGATGACCTGGTCCTTACGCATACGGAGCTGTCCCGGCACGGAGATATCGTTGCCGTCAGAGCTGAGCGTGAAGGTCATACTGGCCACGACATTCTTCTGATAGAGCTGATTGTCGCTCACCTTCTGTACGAACTTCAGCTGGTTGGCGGCAGAATTAGCTTCAGTGACAGATGTTGTCTGTTTGCCGGCCGAGTCGTTGACGGCCTTTTTCTGGGTTCCGCAGGAGGCCAGCGCCATCGTGAGGGCCATAGCTGCCAACGGAATATAAGTCTTGAATGCTTTCATCATGTTCATTCCTCTTTTCTTGGATAATATTTCTTCTCTCTTATTTTTCTCAGCAGCAGTTCGTCGCCGGGCTTTTTCTCCAGTGCCTTCTTCCAATACGCCACGGCCTCATCGGTGAGACCGCATTTCAGATAGATGTCACCGGCATGCTCGAAGAAAGTGCTGTTGTCGCCCGTCGTGTCGGTATCCACCTGCAGGGCGAGGTCGATGAACTGCCGTGCCTCGTCGTACTTCTTCTGTTCAAACAGCACCCAGGCATAGGTGTCAATGCTGTTGGCATTGTTGGGGTCGCCATTGACGGCTTTGAGGCTCATCTTGGCGGCACGGTCGAGGTCGACGCCTTTCTGACTGAGGAAGTAGGCGTAGTTGTTGAGCACGGTATAGTTGTTCTCGTTCCACACCAGACTGCTGTCGTAGGCGGCAAAAGCCTCCTGCTCCTTTCCCATCTGGTGGAGTATGTCGCCCATCATGCCGTAGAGGTCCGACACGTGATTGTCGTCCCAGCTCTTATTGCGGTGGTCGAGTGCCGAACGGTAGGCGGCAACCGACTCCTTATAGTCCTTCAGCTCATAGCCGCTCTGTCCCCAAACGTCGTAGAACCAACTCTCGGTGGGATTATACTGCACGCCCTGCTTGGCCAGAGCCATGATCTCCCGCCACGTGCTGTCGCGCTGGACCGCAGAGAGACTGTCGCCGGGGAATGAGGCCGCGATGAGGTATTGCAAGGCCTGCTGATTGCCGGGCTCGAGTTCTACGACCCGTGCAAAATAATCCTTGGCCTGATCAATCTTGGTGGAGTCGGTGCCGAGCAACTGTCCCTTGGTGAGGAGAAACTGCGTATTGGCGGGATCGAGGATAATCAACGTGTCGAGGAGCTGACTGACGGGGGCTAACTGGGCCTTGTCGGTGAGGGCGAGGGCCACCTCCATGCGCAGAATCGACTGGCGGGTCTGCTCGGGCGTACGCTTGTTGAGCAGGAGTTTCAGGCGCTCGCTGTTCTCCGTTGCCGAATCGCCGATTGACCGGTAGTAGCCGAGCAGCGACAGCTGCCCGTCGGGACTCTCGGGATCGTCGGCCATCACGCTGTCGAAGATGCGCTTGGCCTCGGGATACTTGCCCTGGTTGACGAAGAAGTTGCCGAGCTTCAGACGGAACGACTCGTCGTTGGGGTTCTCCTTGATCAGGTTGTCGTAGACCTTGCGGGCTTGCTTCTCACGTCCCATCTCCTCGAGAAGTTGGGCCCGCGCCAGGGTGAGTTCGTCGCTTCCGCCACCGAGGAGCTCGATGTTGTCGATGGTCTTCAGCACCTTCTCCTTCTGGTTGGTCATGTAGTAGAGGCCGATGAGGTTTTGCAGCACGGGCAGTTTGTCGTCGGTCTTATGCAGAATTTCCTCAGCCACCTTGGACGCCTCCTGATAGTTCGACTCCATGCTGTAGGCGTTGAGCAGTCCGGTGAGCATATAGGGGTTGTTGGGCGCGAGGTCGGCGGCGGCCTTCATGGCCTGCTGCATCACGCTGTTGTTGTCGAGATAGGAGTAGAAGCCCGAGAGATAATAGTACACCTCGGGTGCCCTGGGGTTGAGTTTGCGGCAGAGCTCGAGCAGGTCGAAAGCGGCGTCCTGCTTGCCACGCTTCATCAGCGAGATGGCCTGCGGGAAATAGTAGGCATAAGCCAAGCTGTCGCTGTAGCTCATGGCCCACTTCTCGGGAACGTCGATGGTAAAACTGACATTGTCCAACTGGCCTTTACCCGCCGCTACGGTGTCGTAGACGTCGGTGGTATCAGCATCTTCGTCTGTATACATGTCGCCGTCCGCATCCATCATGCCGTCAATGGCCTCCGTAGTATCGACCTGCACGGGTGCGGCAATCACGGGCTTGTCCACCTGGGCGGTCATCGCGACAGGCAGCAACAGCAGGATGAAGGCAGAGAAAACACGTAGTAGGTTTGTTCTCATCATATCATACCTTATTAATATAGGTTCATTTCACTCCCGTGTGGCCGTAGCCGCCCGTGCCGCGTTCGGTCTCGTCGAGCACGTCCACCTCCTCGAAGCAGGCGGTCTCATGGCGGGCAATCACCATCTGTGCGATGCGCTCACCGTCATTAACCACAAAGTCTTCGGTGGAGAAGTTCACGAGCAGCACCTTCAGTTCGCCGCGGTAGTCGGAGTCGATGGTTCCGGGAGTATTGAGAATTGTGACGCCATGCTTCAGCGCCAATCCGCTGCGGGGCCTGATCTGCGCCTCAAATCCGCGGGGAAGCTCGATGCAGAGTCCCGTAGGGATGAGCCGGCGCTCCATGGGATGAAGCACGATGGGGCCGTCGAGATTGGCCCGCAGGTCCATTCCCGCGCTCTCCTCTGTGGCGTATGTGGGAAGGGGCTGGTGGCCGAGATTCACTACTTTTATTTTAATCATATCTTGCTATCCACTAATTTAAAATGCAAAAATAACGATTTATTGTCAGATAACTCAATTTTACGCAATAAAAAACGTTAGCGCCGGGTATAACGCGCCGAAGCCGTTGACCTTAACACCAAAGAAATACTCCCCCCCAATGGGCCTACGATGAGTCGAATACTGCGAATCCATAATGATAGGAAGCAGGATAGTTACCGTCTGACGTTCGTCAGACGATTGTCCGACGTTCGTCAGACGGCAAGGATAAACGCATAATAGCAGACCCACCACCAGCCCCTCCCTACAGAGGGAGGGGAGCCAAAATCACCAGGAAATGCTAAGGGCAGCTCGCGTTATTCGCTATTATTCTTAATTCCGCGAAGCGGAGCGTTAACCTACATTATTCATGAAGATTATTTTTCACACGAATATCCATAAATTATCCATAAATTTCTCATGAATATAATCAGGGACAGGTGAAAAAGTCCGTGGATGATTTGGAGGAAAATCGGCAAAGGTGAAAAGTTCCGGGAATAATTTGAAGGAAAATCTCATCCTCACCGTC
>ONYS01000181.1 GCA_900322095.1 uncultured Prevotella sp. | reverse complement strand
AGTGAAAACTTTGTGGTAGATTTGACTTGCAATCCAATAGATAACTCTATTTTAACCCTGAGTATTTGCCCAGCTTGGATACAGACACAATGGTATTATGAAAAAGGAAGGTTGCACTTTAAAAAGGAATGATTGCACCGATATTTTGGAAGTACGATTATAAATTACTATTTTTGCAATTAGTTATTCCGAAACAAGTAATTCTAAAAAGGTACAGATGGAATTCATCGACAGGGAACAAGAACAGAGCAGACTAATCTTTGCTTCAGCTTGACTCCAACGCTTATAGTCTTCAAGCCTGTCCAGAACCATTTTCCTTTCTTGGTGATGGATGACCATTGGATAGGATTACTCTTCCTCCTTCTTTATTCATCATTATTGCGACAATATTACAGTTTTTTTTGGCTGTTTATCGATAATTTTTGTAATTTTGTCTGCATTATGAGTCGTGAAGGGGAGTTTGAACGTTTGTTTCGGAAATGCTACGCACAGCTGTATGCTTTCGCTATGGGTATGGTGAGAGATGACGAGCTGTGCCGTGATATTCTCAGCGACTCCTTTGAAATGCTCTGGAACCATATCGGAGATGTTGATGAGGCGGGGGAGAAAAGCTATCTCTTCCGAACGGTCAGGAACAAATGCACCGACTGGGCACGCAGCCGCCTCTCCCGACAGCGCTACGAGATTTTCTTCAAAACACTTTACGGCGATGGCACTGATGATGACGGCAGCGTGCTCAAAGAGGCGGAGAGCAACATCGAGAAGATTTATCAACTCATCGATACGCTCACGCCACAGACCCGCCGCGTACTCGACGAATGCTACTTCAAGGGTCGGCGGCAAGCGGAAGTGGCTGAGGAGTTAGGCATCAGTGTCAGTGCCGTAAAAAAGCATATTGCCCAGGCTATGAAAGTTTTCAAATCTAAAATTAAATAATGCTAAATAGGGGTATACGCTGTGCAACATGTCTCGTTATACAAATAGAAATAGATTGGATATTAGGTAATAAACTAAACGATTTATCGTTATAGAATTCATCGTTATGGCATCTGAACAAGACAGACTGGAAAACATCCGGCAGTGGCTTACAGGCAACGGTCAGGATGAAGAGGAACAACTCAAAGGGTTGCTCCAGGATGGCGATGCCATGGACGACGTTCGTGTCAGTGCTTACCTGCAACAAGCTCTGAACCGTCACCATGCCGACGAGATGATGCCGGACACGGAGGTGGGGCAGGAGTTGGCTCGTTTCAAAGCTCGTATGGCGGCGAAGGGCAAGACCGTAGCATCTACCGTCGGCGATGAGGCTGAGGATGTGGCGGGGGATCAGCCCAAGCCGTTCTTTGTCCGTCCGCTCTTCTGGGGCTTGGTAGGCGTGGCCGCCTGCCTGTTGTTCCTCTTCGGGGTGGGTTGGTGGTTCCGCGCCAACAAGCCTGCTGAAAATCCAGACATCGCCTATGATGTTCCGCGACACCGGCTGTCGGAGCCTGCCTTGGTCACCAGTACGGGCAAGGTGATACCGCTGTCAGGGCAGGGTCAGAATCTGTCGATGACGGGGGGCAACCTCTCGGCCCGTAACCGTCTGCTGCGAGCCTTGGGCTTTGATGCCGATGAGGTGACAACGGAGAAATGCTCCATTGCCGTGCCGCCAGGCAAGAGCTATGATATCGTGTTGGCCGACGGTACAAAGGTGTGGCTCTATGCTGACTCGAAACTTACCTATCCTCTGACGTTCAATGGTAAGGAGCGGGCAGTTTATCTTCAGGGGCAGGCTGAGTTTGATGTCACGCACGATGCCAGTCATCCCTTCGTCGTTATCACTGACAAAGTAGATGCCCGTGTCCTTGGTACGGAAATCAATGTGAGCTGTTATCCGTCGGAGCCGGCTCATGTGGCGCTGCTCCGAGGTATCGTTGCTGTGAGCGGGCGCAATGGAGAGCATTCGGTGACGCTCAAGCCCGGACAGGGTGTGACGCTGCAAAGCAATGGACTGTTGGAGGTGGCTGAAGAGAATATGGATACTTATGAGTATTGGAAGAATGGCTATTTCTATTTCGACGATGAGCCTTTAGGCACGATTTCCAAGAGCTTGGAGCGTTGGTACCGTGTACCTTTTGTTTTCGACAATCCGGCTGTTGCCCAGAAACGTCTCCGCTTCTTCTGCCTGCGCGCAGAGAGCTTGGACCGTGCGTTGGAACTGCTGAACCATTTTGGCGACATCGAGGCCAAGCGTAGCAGCGACGGGGTGCACGTCAAGTCGTTGCATTAGCCTAAAGGAGTGAGAAGTTAGGAGTAGAAGTCAGGAGTCAGAAGAGTCTTTATCTTGTTATTGTTTGGCTTTTCTTTCCATATTGAGTTCTTTCCTTGCTTTCTTCATTGCCTCTGTAAACGCTGCCGTGGTGTGGATACGTGCCACAGCCGCACTGGCTGCCAAGCGGGCAGCATCGACATCGCTCTGATAGTGGTAACCGGCGATGACGCGACTCTGCCCGAACTCATAGCCTCGTTTCAGGATCGGCTCGGCACGGTCGGGATTGAGCTCCGAGAGAACGAGGGCCACTGCCCATCCTGCTGCCGCGTGGCTGGAAGGGTAGGAGGGGCTTTTCACGTGGCTTGCCTCGTCCCAGGGGATGAGTGTCGTGTCGCCGAACTGTACGAAGGGGCGACGACGCTGATAATGCTTCTTGATCTTCTTCGTGGCGTAGACAGCATCGCTGATGGTCTTGGCCACAAGGTCGTAGATGGCGGGCGTGGCGGTCTTGGACATGCTATAGCCGAAAGCCTCGGAGAACCCGACAACGACACTGTCTGTCGTCATGTAAGAATCGAAGACGGCCTGACGGCCACGGGCTCCCCGCCGCTGCGTCTTCCCCCACACATACTGCACCATGTCGTTGACGTAGTTCTGGCTGAGTGTGTCGGGCGGTGCCGGGAGATAAAGGGTTCCGTCGGGTTCATTGTTATGCGTGAATGAGGGATATTCCTCCTTCACGGTCTGAGCTTCCGCCGTCCTTGGCATCGCGATGAGGAAGCAGGCGAGAGATAAGTTCCACAATCCGTGGATGAGTGTTTTTGTTTTCATCGTTTGTCCTTTATTTTACTTTAATGTGTATATATTAATAATGTGCAAAGTTAAAAAATAGGTTTGAGACGACCTTATCCTCAAGCCGTATCTTTTTCTTTGTTTTGGCTTCTATGGCACGGAATATAATATGGAGATATAATAATGTGGAAAAAAACAAGGGTAGATTTGTACAATCGGCAAAATTATAGTATTTTTGCAGCGGAAACGCGCTACATCTACCTAAAATGTAAATCAATCATTTATGTGGTTAATCAATTCTCCGATTGGTAGAAAAGTGGTGATGTCTGTCACTGGCATCTGCCTCATCCTTTTCCTGACTTTCCACTGCTGCATGAATGTTGCCGCATTCTTCTCCGGGGATGCGTACAACACGGTATGCGCTTTCCTGGGAAGCAACTGGTACGCTGTAGTAGGAACGTTGGCACTTGCCTTCTTAGCTGTATGCCACATCGTCTACGCATTTATCCTTACTGCGCAGAACCGCCGCGCACGTGGCCCGCAGCGCTATGAGGTGACAAGCCGCCGTCCTGAGGTGTCATGGGCTTCGCAGAACATGCTCGTCCTCGGTATCATTATCCTCCTCGGTCTGGGCCTGCACCTTTACAACTTCTGGTGCCACATGATGTTCGCAGAGCTCGCCGGTGTCGCTACCACGCCGGCACCTGCTGACGGTTTCGGCTGGATCCAGCAGACCTTCGCCAACCCCGTCTACTCCATCCTTTATCTCGTGTGGATGTGCGCCATCTGGTTCCATCTGAGCCACGGCTTCTGGAGCGCCATGCAGACCTTAGGTATCAGTGGTAAGATCTGGTTGAAGCGCTGGCAGTGCATCGGCATCATCTACGTAACGATCCTCATGGCCGTCTTCGCCTTCCTCGTGCTTTCCTTCTGGCTCGGGTTCGCTCCCAGCTATAAATAAGTGTTAGCTGTTAAGTGACAGGTGTTTAAAGCTCACAACTCTTTAAATCATTAAACAAAATGACTCAGATAGATTCAAGAATTCCAGAAGGCCCCCTGGCCGAAAAATGGACCAACTATAAAGCTCACCAGAAACTGGTGAACCCCGCCAACAAGCGTAAGCTTGACATCATCGTCGTAGGTACAGGTCTGGCCGGTGCCAGCGCTGCTGCTTCCCTCGGTGAGATGGGCTTCCACGTGATCAACTTCTGCATCCAGGACTCTCCGCGCCGTGCACACTCTATCGCTGCACAGGGCGGTATCAATGCAGCCAAGAACTACCAGAACGATGGTGATGCCGTCTACCGTCTGTTCTACGATACCATCAAGGGCGGTGACTACCGTGCCCGTGAGGCCAACGTCTACCGTCTGGCGGAGGTCAGTGCCAACATCATTGACCAGTGCGTGGCTCAGGGCGTTCCTTTCGCCCGTGAGTATGGCGGCATGCTCGCCAACCGTTCGTTCGGTGGCGTGCAGGTGAGCCGTACGTTTTACGCTAAAGGCCAGACCGGTCAGCAGCTGTTGCTCGGCGCTTACTCTTCGCTCATGAAAGAGGTGAATCACGGCACCGTAGAGCTCCACACACGTACGGAGATTGAGGATGTCGTCATCATCGACGGCCGCTGCCGTGGCGTCATCGCCAAGAACCTCGTGACAGGCAAGCTCGAGCGCTACTCCGCTCACGCCGTCTGCCTCGCTACCGGTGGTTACGGCAACACTTACTTCCTCTCTACCAACGCCATGGGCTGTAACTGTACAGCTGCTATCCAGGCTTACCGCAAGGGCGCTTGGTTCGCAAACCCCTGCTTCGTACAGATCCACCCGACCTGTATCCCCGTACACGGCGACAAGCAGTCGAAGCTGACCCTGATGTCGGAGTCGCTGCGTAACGATGGACGTATTTGGGTACCGAAGAAACTCGAGGATGCCAAGAAGCTGCAACGCGGCGAGCTCAAGGGCCGCGACATTCCTGAGGAGGACCGCGACTACTACCTCGAGCGCCGCTACCCCGCCTTCGGTAACCTCGTGCCCCGTGACGTGGCATCACGCGCCGCTAAGGAGCGTACTGACAAAGGCTATGGTGTGAACAACACGGGCCTGGCTGTGTTCCTCGACTTCTCTGAGGCTTTCCAGCGTCTGGGCCGCGATGTCGTCGACCAGCGCTATGGTAACCTCTTCGATATGTATCAGGAGATCACCGATGTCGACCCGCACGAGAACCCGATGATGATCTTCCCCGCTATCCACTATACCATGGGTGGCCTGTGGGTCAACTACGAGCTGCAGACCAACATCAAGGGCCTCTTCGCTCTCGGTGAGTGCAACTTCTCCGACCACGGTGCTAACCGCCTCGGTGCCTCCGCACTGATGCAGGGTCTGTCCGACGGTTACTTCGTCATCCCTTACACCATGCAGAACTATCTCTCCGACCAGATTCAGGTGAAGAAGCCGAGTACCGACGCGCCTGAGTTCGTGGAGGCTGAGAAGGGTGTGCAGGCCGAGATCGACCGCATCATGGACATCCAGAACAAGCAGACCGACAAGTCGAAACTGAAGAGTGTCGACTCTATCCACAAAGAGCTCTACAACATCATGTGGAACTACGTGGGTATGGCCCGTAACGAGGCCGGTCTGAAGAAGGCACTCGCGATGCTCAAGGATGTGCGTGAACAGTTCAACACCTGCGTACGCGTGCCGGGATCGAAGGAAGGTCTCAACGTCGAACTCGACAAGGCTATCCATCTCCGCGACTTCATCCTCATGGGTGAGCTTATCGCTTACGATGCCCTCGAGCGTAACGAGAGCTGCGGTGGTCACTTCCGCGAGGAGAGCCAGACCGAGGAAGGTGAGGCTAAGCGCGACGACGAGCACTACATGTATGTGGCTTGCTGGGAGTATCAGGGTGAGAACCAAGCTCCGACACTCTACAAGGAACCGCTCAACTATCAGTATATCAAGGTGCAGACGCGTAATTATAAATCATAAGATAGCTATTTAGTTAATAAGTTCTTGAGTTTTTAAGCTCTTAATCACATCAGTTGACAATAAGCAGGAATGGGTACATTCTGAGACTTTAGAAGCTCAAGAACTCATAAACTTATCAACATATAAACTCAGAATATAATGGATACAAATATTTCGTTTACATTAAAGGTCTGGAGACAGAATGGTCCTAAAGCAGAGGGTCATTTCGACACCTTTGAGATGAAAGACATCCCCGGCGACACGTCGTTCCTGGAGATGCTCGACATCCTGAACGAACAGCTCATCGAGGGTGGCAACGAGCCTTTCGTCTTCGATCACGACTGCCGCGAGGGTATCTGCGGTATGTGCTCGCTCTATATCAACGGTCATCCCCACGGACCCGCACAGGGCGCTACAACCTGCCAGCTCTACATGCGCCGCTTCCACGATGGTGATGTCATCACCGTGGAGCCCTGGCGTTCAGCCGCATTCCCCATCATCAAGGACTGCATGGTAGACCGTTCCGCATTCGACAAGATCATCGCTGCCGGTGGCTACACCAGCGTGCGCACCGGTCAGGCTCAGGATGCTAACGCGATCCTCATCTCCAAGGATGCCGCTGATGAGGCCATGGACTGCGCAACGTGTATCGGCTGCGGTGCCTGCGTCGCTGCTTGTAAGAACGGTTCAGCCATGCTCTTCGTCTCTTCTAAGGTCAGCCAGTTCGCGCTCCTGCCGCAGGGTCGCGTAGAGGCAGCACGCCGCGTGAAGAACATGGTGGCTAAGATGGAAGAGCTGGGATTCGGCAACTGCACCAACACCCGCGCCTGCGAGGCTGAGTGCCCGAAGAACGAGTCGATCGCGAACATCGCACGCCTCAACCGCGAGTTCATCAAGGCTAAGCTCGCCGACTGATTCTGAAGCAACTGAGAGGATGCCTTTCGCCGGGCATCCTCCCTTGATTATGATGAGGCTGTGTCAAAAGTCAGTTTTTGGCCCAGCCTATCATAAATTAGGCAGCTATCAGGTTTCGATTTGATAGCCGCCTATTTTTATTGGCAGAACTTT
>ONYS01000056.1 GCA_900322095.1 uncultured Prevotella sp. | reverse complement strand
GAACACGGGTTGGAACGGTACCGGCAAGCGTATCTCCATCCGCGACACACGTGGTATCATCGACCGCATCCTCGACCACGAGATCGACAAGGCTCCTACGAAGATGATTCCTTACTTCAACTTCGTTGTTCCTACAGAGCTTGAGGGCGTTGACTCTCACATCCTCGATCCCCGCGACACCTACGCTGACGCTGCTCAGTGGGAGGAGAAGGCTAAGGATCTGGCTGCCCGCTTCATCAAGAACTTCAAGAAGTATGAGGGCAACGAAGCTGGCAAGGCTCTCGTCGCTGCTGGTCCCCAGCTCTAATCGTTGAATCTTTTACAGAGTTCAATTAAATAGCAAAGGCAAACATCGTGCGATACGATGTTTGCCTTTTTTCTTTTATGGCTATAGTTGCTATAGTTACTATAGTTGCTATGGTTTCTATAGTTTCTATGGTTGCTATGGCTTCTATAGCCACCTATGGCTGGCCACAAAAAAAGCGCCTTCCTCCCCTTGCGGGTCGGAAGACGCTTTATCGAATGTTGGCGATATATACTTTGTTTTAGAGATCGAACTTGTAACCCAGTGTAATCTGGAATACGCTGTTCTTGGGACTGTCGTCACCAGCATCAATCACCTTCGTAACACCCCAGTTGTAGCGGGCATCGAGAACGACAGGCACTGTGGGGAACTCATAGCTCAGACCAACGGGGATAGAGAAGTCGAAGGTCTTCACTGCATCTCCGGCATCGTCCTTGTCTACCATGAATCCGGGCTGAACACCGAACTTCACGGCCAGACCCTTCACTACATACACGTTGGCCAGCACGGGGATGTTCAAGTAGCTGGGTGACCAGCTGTCGCCCTTAACGGTGAAGCCGGCAATCTTGGTGTCGTCCATCTTGAAGCCCTGACGGGAATAGATGAGACCGGCGCTCAGAGAGAAGATGTCTGTTGCCTGATATTCGGCTTCCAGACCACCAGCGAAGTCAACGCGCGACTTGCTGTTGTCGATATCTGTCAGTGTGGCGATGTTCAAGCCTACCTTGGGCTGCAACGTGAATGATCCTACAGAGTGCTGTGCGAATGCGGTTGCAGTGCCTAAAAGCATTACTGCTGCTAAAAGAATTTTCTTCATCATATTTTCTTTTAAATTACTATTAATAAACTCTTCTTGTTTAACTCGGGTGCAAAGTTAGATGTTTTATCAATATAAAAGAAGTCTTTTTAGTTAAAAGATGAATCTGTTTTCCATTTTTCTTGTTCAAAATATCCGTTTCGTTCCCTAATATACTCTATAAGTCCGCGGAAAATGGAGTTGTAGCTCAATATTTCCTCATTGCCCACGACAATCATCTGTCGTCTGGCGCGCGTGAGGGCCACGTTGAGTTTGCGGTCAATCTCCTGTTCGCCCTCAAAGAAGTTGTTGGAGGTGAGGAAGTCGAGCTGGTAGCGGTGTTGAATGGTGAACGAATAGACGATGACGTCGCGCTGGCTGCCCTGATAGCGCTCCACGGTGTCGATGCTGATGCGGCTCAGCAGCGGGTCGCCCGTCTGTTCGAGCAGACGGCGCACCATGGATATCTGGTTGCGGTAGGGCACAATGACGCCCACCGTTGTGTCGGGATCGAAGAGCTGAGCATAGGTGTGGCACACGGCCATGACCACGTCAGCCGTGATCCGGGCCTCATCGGCGTTGACCTTGTCGCTCTGGTCGGGGTCGATGCAGAACTGCGAGGGAATGAAGACGTAGCGGCGCGTGGAGATAAACCCGGCGATGGGCGAACCGGTCCAGGCGGTGCAGCCGTCGGGATAGATGCGGGTTTCCACTTGGTGCCGCAAGGGCACGCACTGCAGATGCTCGGTGCTGTAGAACATGCGGTTGGCAAAGTCGGCTATCGCCTCGTGCATGCGGCCTTGGCGGTTGAGGGCTGCGGTGAAATCGTGGCGTCCCGACTGCGCCTCAAGCCGGATAAGACGCTGGAAGAGCGACTCGCGGCAGTCGGAAAAACCGGCCTTACGGAGCCGCTCGCTGGTGATGGCGGTGAGGGCTTCGGGCTGTTGCACCACGGCGGGCAGCTGCTTGTAGTCGCCAATGAGGATAAACTTCGGCACACGGGCGAGCAGTCCGATGAGCGACGGCTCAAGAATCTGGCTGGCCTCGTCGATGATGGCGCAGCAGAAATGCTTCATCTGAAAGATGGAGGCCGACGACTGAAGGCTTGTTGTCGTTCCGACGACGATGTTGACGCTCTCCACTCGCTGACGAATCTCCTGCAGGTTTCCGCCCTCGTTGACGGCGTTCTGCAGCAGGTGGGCGGCGTAGCGCTTGTCGCAGGAGTAGGGCTTGCCGATGCGCAGGTAGTCGAAGCCCGACCTCTCAAGCATTCCGCAAATCTCGTCTACCGCACGGTTGGTATAAGCCATGAGCAGGAGGTCGCGGCCCTGATGCTCGCGCACGAGATACTGCAGGGCCATAGAGGTCTTGCCCGTTCCTGGCGGACCCACGAGCAGGAAGTAGTCGGTGGCCTGCATGGCCTTGAGGATGACGCTGTCGTAGTAGGAATTGTAGCTGTTGCGTAGCTTTACCGTGGTGTCCTTGCGTGGCTGGCGCAGTCCCAGCATGAGGTCGCGGAAGGGCTGGTCGGCCTGGGCGAAGATGAGCATGGCGGCGATGGCCGATGATGTGCCCACGTCGCCGTTGTTCTTCTCCACGGCATAGAGGTATTGGCGACGGCCGCGTCCGAGTCTTGCCGCCTCGGCGAAGATGTTGGGATTCTGCTGTCCGTCGTTGAGATGCAAGGTGATGGAGTCGCTGCTCATATCGACAACGCTACCGGGAAACAGAATGGAGCGTCTCACGTCGGGCTCTTCCTCTGTTGCGTAAGCGTAGAGATAGACCGCGTCGCCCAGCCGGATGTTGGGCAGAAAGTCCTCGCCCTGGTCGGGCACGTCGAGCGTCAGCGTGTCGTAGCCGTTGTAGGTGTCGCTCTGTTGCATGTCGGTGATGGTGAGTCCGGTGAAGATGCTGCCGTTCTCCTTCTTCTCCGCGAGGGGCAAGTTCCACATGTCGGCGGTGGCGTTTCCACGGTTCTGCTGTGCGCCGGTCTTCGACATGATCTCCTCCCGTATGACAAAGGTGAGCATGGTGCAGACATAGTCGTGCTCAAGTTTGGAGAGGCGGTGCAGGGGCTGGGTCACATCGTCTATCTTCGGTTTGACATAACGGTTCCAGAAATCGCTGTTCAGTCCCTCGGTATTGATATTCTGCGTGGTGAATCCATCGAGATAATGGTCGAAACCCTCGCGGGCCATGCTGAACTCGCGGGCCACGATGCGGTTGCGCAGCTGGATGATGTCGTCGAAGAAACCGCCGAACCATGCCGTGTGGAGCACTCCCTGGGGGAAGGGATAGCGCGAATAGAGCAGCATCAGGTCGGCATGCTGCGGCGTGATGCCGAAGTTGCAGCGCAGCACACCGAAGTAGAGCAGCAGCTGGGCATAGTGCTTCTCGAGCTGCATGCGTCCTTTGGCGTCGGGGCGTTGTATTTGGATGTTATAGTTCTTGCCCGATTTCTGCTCGACGAGCATCCTGAGATCGGTCGTCATGAGGTCGACGCGGCCGTAGATGCCGAGTTGCTCACAGATGAACGTGGGCTCCAAAATGGCTAGGTCGCGCCGGTAAGCCTGTGGGTTGCGGGGATTGAAGAGCTGGTCTACGGCTCCTTGAATGTTCTTGGCCTGCTGTTTGGCGTCGGTCTTGAACGTGGCTGCGTCGAAGTCGGGGCAAGTACAATAGCTCAGTACCTGCTCTTTGAAGTCGGTCTTCAGGGTGTCGGTCCATTGGTATTTGTCCTTCGCGTGGATGATGTCGTCGAGTGCGCTGCCTGCGAAGTTTCCCAGGAGAATGGGCTGCGAGACGGCTGCGGGCTCCATGCGCTTGAGCAGATAGTTGTAGGCGCTGCGGCCGAACTCGTTGTAGCAGCCTGCGAGGGTGGAGATGTTGATGAGAAAGTCGGGCTCGACCACGATGAGGCTGGGCACGATTGTGCCGTCGTCGGCCTTACGGCAGTTGAGCAAGTTGAGCTGCATGCCGCCCCGGGCCAGTTCCACCACGTGCTGCAGGGCGCTGGCCGAACAGTCGACGCAGAGTTGCTGGTCGTCGCCGGTCGTAACGTAGAGCCTGCCCGCATCGGTCTTCTCCACGATACACCTTATATATTTATAGTCGATGGGGCGATATTCGTCGTCGCGCGAGAAGTCGTGGGGCAGCAGGGCAGTGAGCGAGTCGGGAATGCCGACAGAGAAGACCGCCGAGATGAAGAGGGCCAGCGCACGGCAGTCGTCGGCCCATCGGCGCGGGTCTATCGGTTCGGCGTGATTGCTGTCGCGGCGCATGCGCTGAATGCGCATGGTCTGTGCGGCATTGAGGCGATGGCGGCGGCAGAGAAAGTCGACCTTGGAGAAAAGGTTGCCAAAGGCGCCTTCGTTGTCGTCGGTGCCACGCGTGCAGGCAAGCTCAAGAATGTCGTGCATGGCCTTGTTGGGCGTGCGGCCGTCGGCAGGCGGAGTCGCTATGCTTTCCAGTCGCGCGAAGAGCTCATCGGCAGTGATGTTGCTTTTCATTGCTTGCTGTTGTTTTGGCTGATGATGGCTTCCCGCTGCTGTTTTTCCCAGTCAAGGAGCTGTTTCTTGATATTCGTTCCCCAGTGGTTTTCGCCCAGTGTGCCGTCCTTGTGTATCACGCGGTGGCAGGGAATGAGCACAGCGATGGGGTTCTCGCCGATTGCCGTAGCCACATTGCGCACGGCCCTGGGCTTCCCAACGAGTTTGGCAATGTCCTGATAGGTGGCGGTGGTGCCGAAGGGAATGCTGCGCACGGCTTCCCACACCTTCAACTGAAACTCTGTGCCTCTGGGGCAAAGGGGAAGCTCAGCGGAGATGGGGTCGGAGAGCGTTATCTTTGTTTCAAACATCAGACGTTCCACCTGTTGCGCCATGTCGTCGTTCTGTGTTGTAGGAGTATATACGCCCCACCGTGTTCCCAGTTCATGGATGACGCGGTGGCGGTCGAAGCCTAAGAATTGCAGGTCACAAACGCCCTTGCGGTTGCGGGCTACGATTATAGGGCCGAAAGGTGAGTCGGCAAAACCATAAACGATTGTATCCATTGTTTCAATTTTTCGCAAAGATACAAAATAATCAAATAATATTCGTATCTTTGCTGATGTAACTGAAAATAACAAACAATGGAAAAGATAGATTTCATGCGGCGTGCCATCGAACTGAGCGTTCAGAGCGTAGGTCTCGGTGGCGGTCCCTTTGGTGCGGTGATAGTGAAGGATGGAAAGATTGTGGCTGAGGCCAGCAACCGTGTGACGCTCGACAACGACCCCACGGCCCATGCCGAGGTGAACGCGATACGTCAGGCCGCCCGCTCATTGGGCTGTTTCGACCTGAGCGGCTGCGACATCTACACATCGTGCGAGCCCTGTCCTATGTGTCTTGGCGCCATCTATTGGGCCCACTTGGACCACATCTATTATGGGTGCAACCGCAAGGATGCTGCCGATGCGGGATTCGATGACGACTTCATCTACCGCGAACTGTCGCTTGCTCCTGCCGACCGAGAGAAGGTGATGGAGGTGCTGCTGCCCGAGGAGTCGATGGCCGCGTTCAGAATGTGGAAGGAAAAGAAGGACAAGAAGGAGTACTAAAATAAGAAGACCCAGCAGACCCACCCCCTACCCCTCCCTACAGAGGGAGGGGAGAAGCAAACGCAGGTAAATAACAATTGATGCTAGTAGGAGGGGCGGCATTCCTGCCGCCCAAGGAAGTACCCCGATAGCGAATTAGAAGTAAATCTTTCGGCGGCAGGAATGCCGCCGCTCCTATTACTACAGAGGGAGGAAGCGCCGCTTCTACAACGCTTCTACGATGAAGGACTGGTCATTCGGGCACTATGAAGATAATTCTCTAATTCTCTAATTCTTGACTTTTTTTCTAGAATTAGATAATTTGAGAATTATTCTCGTTCTAAGGATAGTCGTTGAATTCTCTTTACTATTTTTTTAGAATTAGAGAATTCTTGGTTCACTGGATAATTTCCGTGTTAAGATTGATAGCCCGCTTCCTGCCGTTAACGTGATTACCACCGAACAGTAATTCGTTTACCACCGAGAGGTAATTCGTCTACCACCGAACAGTACGGAAGTAAATAAGGCTTTTTCGTTATTTCAGCTTCGTTCTTTCGGTAGTTCATTGTCATTCTTTCGCTGGCTTAACTCCGTTCTTTCGGTAATTCAGAAGTGTAGGCGAAGGAAGTGGCGGCGGACTATCCCAGCGCCACATCCATCACCATCATCAGAACGAAGCCAAGGGCAAAGCCGATGGTGCTGAGGTTGGAGTGGTGACCGCTGGAGGCTTCGGGAATGAGTTCCTCCACCACGACATACATCATGGCTCCGGCGGCGAAGGCCAGCAATACGGGCAGGGCTGGAGTGAGCACCGATGCCAGCAGAATGACGGCCACAGCACCGATGGGTTCTACCGCACCGCTCAGACTGCCGATGAGAAAAGCGCGCAGACGGCTGTTGCCCGCTCCACGCATGGGCATGGCCACGATGGCTCCCTCGGGAACGTTCTGTATGGCGATACCCAAGGCTGTAGCCATGGCTCCGGCTGCCGTGATGCCGATGTCGCCCTGCAAAGCGCCGGCGGCGACAACGCCCACAGCCATGCCTTCGGGCAGATTGTGGATGGTGACGGCGAGGGCCAGCATGGCGGTGCGCGAGAGATGGCTGCGCGGACCTTCGGGCTCATTGGTGCCGATATGGAGGTGGGGCGTTATCTCGTCGATGAGCAACAGGAAGCCGATGCCGAGCAGGAAGCCTACGGCAGCGGGCAGCACGCTCCACTTGCCGCTGTCGGCACTCATCTCCATTGACGGCATGAGCAGCGACCACACGGATGCGGCCACCATGACGCCGGACGCGAAGCCCAAAAGCGATTTGTTGACTCGGTCGGGCAGTTCATTGCGCATGAAGAACACGAGCGCGGCACCAAAAACAGTGCCTGCAAAGGGAATCAAAAGTATGGAAAGAAGTGTTGTCATAAGCGTTGATTGTTATCGTAATAAACGGTCGGTTGTCGTTTGTATTGTTGTCGGTTGGCACAAATTGGTCAGTCTTGGGCTCAGATGCCCTTGGCCTTATTGGCCAGATAGATGCCGGTCAGAATCAATGCGCTTCCCACCCAGGCCATGGAAGTCATGGGCTCGTTGAGGAACAGGGCACTGGCGATGATGGTCGTCAGGGGATTCAGATAGACGTAGTTGCTCGTCTTGATGGCGCCCACGCGGCCGATGGCCCAGCTCCAAAGGGCAAAGCAGGCGAATGAGGCGATGAATCCGAGGAAGAGCAAGTTCATCCAAATCTCAGACCGCAGAAATCCCGACAGCGGAAACTGCCACGGCCGCACGATGAACATCGGCGCCATGGTCAGCAGCCCGTAGAAGAAGACCTTGCGCGTGATGAACACGGCGCTGTAGCGGTCGGCCACAAACTTCATCAGCAGACTGTATACGGCCCAGCTGAAGGCTGCCGTGAGGGCGAGCCAGTCGCCGAGCGGATTTAGATGCAAGACGAAGTGACCATTGAAAATCACGAATCCCACACCCAGCAGGGCGAGCAGCGAGCCCGCGATGAGCCGCCACGAGGCCTTGACGCTCCGCAGGAAGAGAATGGCCAGGATGACGGTGATGAGCGGTGCCGTGCAGACGATGAACGAGACGTTGTTGACATAGCTCATGCCGATGGCCTCGTTCTCGGCGAGAAAGTAGAGCGAACCGCCCGTAATGCCCAGCAGGCCCATCAGTCCCTCGTCTTTCCAGTTGTCGGCAAAGAGACGACGGGGCGAGATGGTCCAGATGGCAACGTAGGCCAACAGAAACCGGCACACGAAGATCTCCCAGGGCATCATGCCGCCCATGAGCAGGTATTTCGTGTTGACGAACGTACAGCCCCAGCAGCACACCACGGCTATCGCCACGGCATGGGCTATCCAATTGCGTTTGTTATTGATTGACTGCATATTTTTTTTATTCTGTGATAGACCCACAGCAGTGCGGGAATGAGGAAAAGGTCGGCAGCTATCCATGCCGCAGGGTCGCCATAGCAGACGCCGAGGAATCCGAACGTCGGCACCAGCCACAGGCTCACTCCGCAACGGGCTATCATCTCCATCACGCCCGAGAGCATCGACAGGTTGCTGTAGCCCAGTCCCTGGATGGAATAGCGGCAGATGCAGAGCACGCCCAGCACGGCATAGAAGCAGTTGGCGATGCGCATGAGCATGGCCGCGTTGTCGACGACCTGCGTCTCGCCGCTGTCGACAAACAGCCGCATCATGTCGTCGGCGAAAGGCCATATCACGATGGCCGTGAGCACGAAGTAGACCAGCATCATCTTCACGGCGGCAAAGATGCCCTTGCGTATGCGGTCTATCTTGCGCGCGCCGATGTTCTGTCCGCAATAGGTGGCCATGGCCACGCCGATATTCTCGAAGACGCAGGTGAAGAGATACTTGATGCGCATGGAGGCCGTGAAGGCAGCCACGTAGACCGTGCCCAAGGCGTTGTTGGCACTCTGCAGCATGATGATGCCGATGCCGGTGATGGAGAACTGCAAGCCCATCGGCACGCCGTTGTTGAGCAGGATGGAGATACGCTTGTTGTCGTAGCGGCGCTCTTCACCGTGGGGGATGAGCAGCTGCATCCTGCGCCAGATGTAGACGCAGCAGAGCATCGTGGCAAAGGCCTGCGAGATGAGCGTGGCCAGTCCGGCTCCCTCCACGCCCATGCCCAGCATGAGAATCAGCACGACGTCGAGCAGGATGTTGAGCAGGCTCGACGCAAGGAGGAAGTAGAACGGCTCGGTGCTGTTGCCCAGCGAACGGATGAATCCCGACAGCAGGTTGTAGCCCATCGTGAACGGGATGGCCAGAAACTGCAGGAGCAGAAACACCCACGCGTCATGGAAGATGTCGTTAGGTACATTGATGATCTTCAGGATGCGGTCGCAGAACATGCAGCTCAACAGCGTGATCACCACGGCCAGCACTGCGCCTATGCGCACGGCATTGCTCACGTAGGTGCGCATTTTTTTGAAGTCCTTAGCACCGAAGGCCTGGGCAATGGGGATGGCAAAACCCGCACAGGCTCCGTTGCAGAAGCCCATGATGAGGAACATCACGCTCGACGACGCTCCCACAGCTGCCAAAGCCCCTACCCCAATCCATCGGCCCACGATGGCCGCGTCGATAATAAGGTACATTTGCTGAAGGATGTAGCCAAGCGTCAGAGGGACAGCAAACTTGAATATGCCGCGGGCGGGGGAGCCCACGGTCATGTCGTTTACATTTGTCAATCTTAAAGTCTATTTATCGTTTATGCTCATCGCCTTCCTGATCTCCTCCACGCGCTTCACGCGCATGGGCGAGTAGGTCTGCTCGTGTTCCTGCAGCCAGTCGTACATCGCGTAGGCTTTCTGCAGGAGCATCTTCCTCAAAGGCTCGGTCTCCATCTGCGCGTCGTAGTAGTAGAGCTCGGCGAGCATCTGGATTTTCATGGCCCGATGTTCGGCATCCTCACCCGCAAGCGCCTTGAACACGTCGTCGAGCGTTGCCATGTGGTAGAAGTCGTGAGGTCCCACGTATTGGTCGTAGAGCTTCTCGAGGGTCTCGCGCCGGCTGGTGAACTCTTTCTTCTCGAGCATCCGCTGCAAGGCCGCCAGAAACTCCTCAATCAGGCGCATGATATAGTCACGTTGTAGCATAATCTTTCTCTGTTTTGTCTCGTTGTCTCTTTATTTGGCCGTGGCTGCATGGACTTTCTCAAGCCATCTTCTCCAACTGGGCCACGGCGTCGTCGATGTCGGCACGGAAGGTGGTGTGGTCTTGCAGATAATGTTCCCTGCCGTTGCTGAGTTTCTGGTAGAGTTCGGGATTCATCTGTTCCACATAGTCGGCGATGGTCCACTCGATGTGGTCCTTCACGTAGTCTTTCTGTGTCTCAATATACAGCTTACGCTTCTGATGGAAGAAGCAGTAGGCTGATTCAATGCTGTCTTTCGTAATCATAACGGTTCTTTATTAACGTATGAAGTGCATCGGCTGCCATTCCTCACGCTCGGGCACCGGTGTGGGCTGTCCGTGCAGGTTCTTGAGCATCCATGCCATGTTGTGGCCCAGGGTGCGCATGGTCTGCATGCCCTCAGTGTCGAGAGCGGCCTGACCCGGCTCGCGGCCGTAGGCGATGTTCCAGTATTGTGAGGTCACCTGTGGCATATTCATCATTTGGAAGGCCATGTTCATGGCGCTGAAGGCAGCCGTAGCTCCACCGCGACGGCATACGGCCACCGAGGCAAAGGGCTTGTTGACGAAGTTGTCGCCATTGGCATAGAGGGCGCGCTGCACCACAGCCAGCAGGGCTCCGTTGGGCTGTCCGTAGTAGACGGGACTGCCGAAGACGAAACCGTCGGCGCGCTCGGCGGCCTCACAGAGCTTGTTGCACACGTCGTCGTCGAAGGTGCAGCGGCCGTTGCCCTTGCGCTTGCAGGTGCCGCAGGCGATGCAGCCGCGTACGGGCTTGTTGCCGAGCTGCAGAATCTCAGCCTCTATGCCGTCAGCTTCCAGCGTGCGGGCAATCTCACTCAGGGCCGTGAATGTGTTGCCGTCTTTGTGTGCACTTCCATTGACCAATAATACTCTCATAATGTTCCCTTTCTTTATTTATAGTTGTTCAGTATCTTTTCCAGTTGCTGCATCTCCTCTTCGGTCGTTGCCCACGAGGTGACGAAGCGGCAGACGGTCGACTTCTCGTCGTAGGGTGCCCAGCGGGAGAACTCCACCTGCTCGGCGAGCCGGCCGATGCGGTCGTTGGGGATGATGACGAACTGCTGGTTGGTGGGCGAGTCGAGATAGAACTCGAAACCGCAGTCGGCCAGCAGTTGCTTGAGCCGCTGGGCCATGTCGATGGCATGACGGGCGATGCGGAAGTAGAGGTTGTCGGTGAAGAGGGTGTCGAACTGTATGCCCGTGAGGCGTCCCTTGGCCAGCAGTGCTCCGTGCTGTTTCACCATCGTGAAGAAGTGGCGCGGCTCATTGGCATGCGTGAACACCACGGCCTCGCCGCAGAGCGCTCCCACCTTTGTGCCGCCGATATAGAAGGCGTCGCAGTGGTGGGCCAGGAAGGGCAGCGAGATGTCGTTGCCGGGAGCCATGATGCCGTAGCCCAGACGCGCGCCGTCGACGTAGAGCGGCAGTCCATGGCGCTGGCAGACGGAGTGGATGGCGCTCAGCTCGCTGGCCGTGTAGAGCGTGCCGTACTCTGTTGGGAAAGTGATATAGACGATGCCCGGCCATACGCAGTGGTCGGCATCCGGGTCGGCCTCGCGCACCTTCAGGTAGGCGTCGAGTTCGGTGGCGTCGAGTTTACCGTCGTGTCCCGGCAGGGCGAGTACCTTGTGGCCCGTACGCTCAACGGCGCCGGCCTCGTGAACGGCGATATGTCCTGTGTCGACACTCACCACGCCCTCGTAGGGCTGCAACATCGTGGCGAGAACAGTAGAGTTGGTTTGTGTACCGCCGACGAGGAATGTCACCTGCGCGTCTTTATCCTCGCAGGCTTTCTTGATTTTCTCTTTCGCGCTGAGGCTCCACTCGTCGAAGCCGTAGGTCTCGCTTTTCTCGTCGTTGGTTTCCAGGAGCCGCCGCAGCACTGCGGGATGGGCTCCATTGTTGTAATCTGATTCAAATGTCAGTTTCATCTATATATAATAATGTGGATAAGTCACGCAAAGGTAGAAATTATTTCTCAAACAGCGGTAAAAACTGGCGATTTTTGGTGTATTGGGCTTGTGTTCCTTGATTTGTTTGCAATGGCGATGGCTAATGCGGGAATGGCTAATGGTTAGAAGTGATGTCGCGTGACAACTGTCACGTTTCTTCGTGACAATTGTCACGCTCGTTCGTGACGGCTGTCACGTTCATGCGTGACAACTGTCACGTTGTTTCGTGACAATTGTCACGCGACATGAATCAGTTATGGTTGTGTGTTGATTAGCGCTTATTGCTCTAACCTGCATGAAGTTTTTGAGGTGGAAAGGAGGGCCCTCAACGTACATCATAAAGCGTTGATTTCTTCTGCTGACAGTCCAGTAGCCTTTGAAATGGCGTCTATGGGCATTCCCATGCCCTTCATGGTTTTGGCAATTTTCAAAGCACCCTGTTTAAGTCCTTGCTCCAGTCCTTCTTTATGTCCCTGTTCAAGCCCTTCTTCAAGTCCTTCTTTATGTCCTTGCTCAAGCCCTTCTTCAAGTCCTTCTTTATGTCCCTGTTCGTGTCCTTCTTTATACCCTTCTTTTTTCCCGAGCCGACGGGCACTGCTGTAGTAAGTACGCTCTGTGCGCACTGTGTCCCAGAACTTGTCGTAACCTTCCAACTGGGCTGGAGTATACGATGACTCTTCAAGAATGTCAACGGCTTTCTTCACCTCGGGATTTTCAAGGAACTCCTGGGGCACTTTGCTGGCACCACCCATCTCCGTGAGATAGCGCAGCCATAGCACTTCCATCTTTCTCTCGGAATAGCTCTGTGGTTTGAACTTGGGAAGCTCAACGAAAATCAGGTGCAAGCCCTCGATTATCTTTTCCGGATGGTCTATGTTGGCTACCGAATATTGATGGTAGTAGTTGGGCATATCGGGCTCGAAAATCTCATTGACGAGGTTTAGGGAATAGACGGGCTGAAGGAGTTCGTAGTTCTCATGCTTATCCAACTGCCGCACATAGGCCTTGGAAGCATTAAACAGAACACGCTGCTTAAACTCTTCCGACCAAATCATCTGCATCTCTACCAAGAACTGGCGTCCCTCTTCATCCTTGCACCGGACATCTACGATGCTGTTCTTTTTCAGCGGACTATCTGGAACGAGTTCTGTAGGGATATACTCCACACTCTTGACCTGATGGTCCTTGTCAAGAGGCAGGAGGGCATTGAGTAAACTGATGACAAGGTCAGGATGCTCGCCAAAGACTCGTTTGAAAGTGAGGTTTGCTCGAGGATCTAAGTATCTCATAAGCGTTATCTTTTTCTGCAAAGATAACATTTTTCTGTAAGAAAAGACGATTCCGATGCGGATTATTGCAGATGGTTGCAATTTTATGGATTGTTCTCTCTTTAAGCAATCCGGGCACATGCATTCGCTTCGCTCATGTATGTTTCTGAGATATTGCCTTCCAGGCAAATACTTGCTAAGGCTGACTCACTCTTGTGTTGCATCGGATGTTTGCTCAGTTGTAGGAGCGGCGGCATTCCTGCCGCCGAAAGATTTCTCTGGTGATAAGCAATCGGTCATTCTTTCTTGGCCGTCAGGAATGACGGCCCTCCTACCATTCGGCCTTCTACGAGCTTCAATAGTTACCTAATACTCGTCACGCCTTTAACTGCTGTTAAAATTATTGCGTTTGTTTTGTAATCTGTCTTAATTCTGCTATCTTTGCAGTATAAATCGTCATCGTCCCTGTTGGAGCGGTGACCAACAAAATATCGAATATGGATGCATTAAAGAAAGCTTTCGCAGCCAAGCTCTTGGACATCAAGGCCATCAAGTTGCAACCCGAGAATCCCTTCACATGGGCTTCCGGATGGAAATCACCGTTTTATTGCGACAACCGCAAGACTCTCTCTTATCCCGACCTGCGCAGCTTCGTGAAGCTCGAGCTCGTTCATGCGGTGCTGGAGAACTTCCCCGAGGCTACTGCCGTGGCTGGTGTCGCTACGGGTGCCATCGCTCAAGGCGCACTGGTGGCCGACGAGCTGAATCTTCCCTTCTGCTACGTGCGCTCCAAACCAAAAGACCACGGTATGCAGAATCTCATTGAGGGCACGTTGCCCGAAGGCTCAAAGGTCGTCGTCGTGGAAGACCTCATCTCTACGGGCGGCAGTTCGCTGAAAGCCGTTGATGCCCTGCGCAAGGCCGGATTTGAGGTCGTGGGCATGGTAGCCAGCTATACCTATGGATTCCCCATCGCCGAGCAGGCCTTCAAAGACGCAAACGTGAAACTCGTCACGCTGACCGACTACGAGCATGTTGTGGCTCAGGCACAGGAGACAGGCTACATCAAACCCGAGGACGTGGAAGTGCTCCACGAGTGGAGAAGAGACCCGGCAAACTGGAGAAAGTAAGCAAAAGAAACTATGGTTAAATTCGAAAGCACCATACGCGAGGTACAGGCTCCGCAGCAGTTGGTCTACGGCGTGCTGAGCAACATGAGTAATATAGGTAAGGCGATGGATCGCGTTCCGGAGGATATGCGTGACAAGGTCTCTTTCACTGACGACGGATTCTCCATCCAGTCGCCCGTGGGAAAGGTGGCGGCGAAAGTCGTCAACCTGGAGGAGCCGAAGACCATCAAACTGGAATCGGTCGACAGTCCCGTGCCCTTCAACTTCTGGATTCAGTTGCTTCCCGTCACCGAGGAGACCTGCAAGATGAAGCTCACGATGAAGGCTGACCTCAACTTCATGATGGCCCAGATGGTGAAGGGACCGCTGCAGAAAGGCATCGAGCAGCTGGCCGACGTGCTGCAGGCCCTGCCTTATCAGAAAATTGCGCAAGCCGAGTAAATTCCCGGCTGAGCGATTCATTTAGACACATGAGAAAGATTAGGACTATTCTCGCTGCCGGCGTTGTGTCGTTGCTTGCTTCGTGCAGCAACGACACGACGTTCACCAGCGACATCTTCTGCTATTTTGCCTATAACACGAGCATCCACAACTCGGGACTGCTCTGGGCAGCCGTTCAACCGGCGGGCTACGGACAGTTTGTCTTTGTCAGCGCTCCGGTCACGGGTGGCGTGCGGTATGTCGTGGCCCAGAACAGCAGTGGTACTATTGACCAGGTTCCCATCACCACGGCGACCGAGACTCGTCTCAACTATTCGCTCGGTGCCAACAACGGACTCATCATTGGCCGTACTACCGACGGACAACTCGTGGCCTACGACCGCCAATGTCCCAACTGCTCGCGCGAGACGAACCGCTACCGCTATTCGCTCACGTTCAACTCCGTGGGACAAACGGTGCACTGCTCTACCTGTAAACGCGATTATGAACTCAACAACTTGGGCTACAGCACAAGCGGCGGACGGAAACTCGACCAGTATCTCGTGAGCTACAAAGGAGCGATGCTCATCGTGCATAATAAGCAATGAGGTGTGAGTTCTTGAGTTTTTTAGTTTATAAGTTTAGTTTGAGTTCTTGAGTTCCTGAGTTCTTAAGTTTTTGAGCTTAGTTTGAGTTCTTAAGTTTATAAGTTTTAAGTTTTTAAGCTTCTGAATTGTGAGGCTAGAGTTTTGAACTTTTGAGTTGTTACGATGCGCCTTTCTCACATTATTCTTCTTTTTGTCGTTGTGTGTGCTCTTGCCTCCTGCTCACATCAGAAGGTGGAGGAGCGCGGCATGTACTATTGGCGCACGTCGCTCAACCTCTCTAAGGGGGAGCGTGCGTTTCTGCAGCAGCATCACGTGGGCCGTCTCTATGTGCGCTACTTCGATGTGGTGTGT
>ONYS01000151.1 GCA_900322095.1 uncultured Prevotella sp. | reverse complement strand
CGCCTATAGAAAGCAGTTTCTTCATGGCTGCAAATATAAGGAGGAATATTCATATTTACAAGAAACTGCTTTATATTTTATAATATTTTATATGTTTAATCGTACTGTTAATTTACCCCTCCCTTTGTAGGGAGGGGCCGGGGATGGGTCTAGCCGGTGGGTCGTCTAGATCAAGAACTCCCTCTCAATAATCTCCAGGCACATGCGGCTGTTGTGGTAGGGGCACTTCCAGAAGCCGGCCTTGTCGTCCTCACGATTGGGACGGCCCTCAGCATCGACACTCCAGAGCCATTCGCCCTTCTCCTTGTCGACGATGTGCTGCTTGATGAAATCCCAGCAACGCAGGGCCACGTCAAGCGCCGAGCGGTCGGTGAAGTACTCATAGAGGTCGATATGTCCGATGACGTTCTCGCAGAGCGTCCACCACTGGCGCTGGGTGTCGGTCTTGCCGGTGTCCTTCCAGTGTTCGTAGACGATTGACCCGTCGGGCTGTACACCCTCATCGGCAGCCTTCGCAATGCGCTTCACCACATCGTCGATTTGCACGTCGCCCAGCACGAGAGCCGTCTCATGAAGCAGCCATGCGGCCTCGATGTCGTGGCCATAGCTCTCCACGTTGCGGCGGCCTTCCCAACGGTCGTTGAAGAAGAGGTCGAGATGGGAAGTCTCGGGATTCAGAATGATGTCGGTGAAGATGTGGAGCAGATTCTTCAGGCGCTCACGCAGCTGTTCGTCGTCATCGCCCTGCTCGTTGAGGCAGCGCAGCAGGTTGGTGTAGGGCTCGATGATGTGGAGGTGGGTGTTCATCGTGCGCGAAGCGTTCTCATCCTTGTCGCTGAGCCGCATGTCGCCAATGGGCTGCCAGTCGCGCGTCAGCGCCTCGATGTAGCCGTTGTTCTCCTTGTCGAAGGCATGCTCCTCGATGTCGTGATAGAGCTTCATTGCCATCTCGAGCGTCTCCTGGTCGCCGGTGGCGCGGGTGTATTCCGAGAGTCCGTAGATGGTGAATCCGATGGCATAGGTCTGCTTCTTGGTGTCCTTCGGCGTACCGTCGGCATTCAGACTCCAGTAGACGCCGCCGTAGACGGGGTCGATGAAGTGCTGCAGGATATAGTCCTTTGCCCGCTTGGCCGTGTCGAGCCATTCGGGAGTGCGCGTCACGCGGTAGGCGGCAGAGAAGGCCCACAGGATGCGGGCGTTGAGGATGGCTCCCTTCTCAGCCTCGGGATGGGCTACGCCATTGCCGTCGATGCGGCCCAGAAAACCGCCGTTGACATGATCGGTCATCTGATTGCGCCAGAAGGGAAGGATGTTGCCCTCCAACTCCTGGAGCATCTCATGTTTGAATTGTATGGTTGAGTACATTTTTGTCAGTGGTTTTGTAGATGGATTGAATTAGGGGAGCCAAAGAGCGGCTATGGCAGGCGAAATGTTCCCTGCGCCGCCTCAGGCTCCCCGAACGTCTTATTTCTTAATCGGATAAAGATATGACAAGAGAATGAGCACCAGTGCCAAGGCAGCGGGGAAGAGCGAGAAGAGCGCCCAAACCATCGAGAGCACGCTGCTCGTGATGGAAGCCGGGTCGATGACCGGATTGCCAAACTGGTCGTTGATCATGTGGGCTCCGGCCATACCCAGGAACATGGCGATGAGTGAACCGGAGATGGCGGTACCGAACTTTTGGGCCATCGTGCCGGAAGAGAAGATGAGTCCCGTGGAGGAAGTACCGTTCTTCTTCGTAGCGTAGTCGGCCACGTCGGCATACATCGACCATACCAGCGGCGAATAGATACCGATGCCGGCTGAGGTGAGGATGCTCACGCCAATCATCACCCAGATATACTTGGGATCCATGGGGATGAAGAAGAAGATGAGCGACGTGACAAAGCAGATGACTGCCGAGAAGATGAAGGCCTTGCGCTTGGAGCCCAGCCACTTGGCCACGAGGGGCGACACGCCGCCGAAGATCATACAGGTCACCTCGCCAAAGGCCATGAACACGGTGTAGTTGATGATGAGACTGCCCACGGTGATGTCGCCGCCCATGCAGTAAGAGAACATGTAGCCGGCCACGGCATAGCGGAAGCCGTTGAAGAAGTTGGTGCAGACGGCCATCAGCGTCATGTAGACCCAAGGCTTATTCTTCACCAAGTCGACAAACTGATGCATGGAGAACTTCTCAGCGCGGACGGGCTTCAGGCGCTCCTTGGTCAGCAAGCCGCAGCCCAAGGTGCCGACAGCAGCAAGGGCTCCGAAGAAGCATCCGAGCACGGCATACTGGTGCTGGTCGCTGCCACCCACGAATTTCTGCAGATAGGGGAACGAGAGCAACGTGATGAAGCCCATGGCGTAGGCACCCACCATACGGAAGGCCGAGAACTGATTCTTCTCGTTATCGTCGTCGGTCATCACACCCAGCAGCGAACCGTAGGGAACGTTGACCATGGTGTAGCAGATCATCATCAGGATATAGAAGAAATAGGCATAGACGCGCTTGCCCACAGGACCCAGGTCGGGCGTATAGAGCAGGCAGGCGAAGACGATGCCCAGAGGCACAGAACCGAAGATCACCCAGGGACGATAGGTTCCCCAGCGGCTCTGGGTGCGGTCGGCGATGGCTCCCATGATGGGGTCGGTGACGACATCAATCAGACGGGCCACGAGCATCAATACAGCGGCATCGTAGAATGTAAGGCCAAAAACATTGGTAAAGAACAATGGAAAGGCTATGGACATAATTTTCCACGTGATGCCTCCGGCTGCAGCGTCTCCCAACGCATAGCCTATCTTCTCTTTCAGTTTGATTTTAGACATGTTTGTTTATTGTTTCTATTATGTATAAAGTTTGAAGTCAAGGTGATAGAAGTCGGGAGCAGACCAACTCAGGGCCGACTTGTCCACAGTCTCAGGCCTGCAGTTTCTGTCCGGCTCCTAACTTCTAACGAAAAAACTTCAGATTTATTTGGTACGGTTTTTATGAATGAGCTTTTTCAGAGTCTCAACGCTGGCGCTCGTGGAGTAGCCATCCTCGGGCGTGTTGAAGCAATAGTCCACGAGACGGTCTATCGTAGAGGTGGCCACATGCATACGCGTGTCGGACGATGCATAATAGATGAACACCCGTCCGTCCTCATCGGCAATCCAGCCGTTGGAGAACACCACGTTCATCACGTCGCCAATATATTCCTGTCCCTCGGGCACGAGCAGATAGCCGCCAGGCTGGGCGATGACGCGCGTGGGATCGTCGAGGGCCGTCATATACATGTAGAGCACGTAGCGCAGACCGCTGGCGCAGCCGCGCACGCCGTGGGCCAGATGGAGCCAGCCCTTGGAGGTCTTGATGGGATGCGGACCCTCACCGTTCTTCACCTCCATGATGGTGTGGTAATGGCGGGCGTTGATGATCTTCTCTTCCTTCACCTCGGCATTCGTGATGTCATCGACGAGTGCCCAGCCGATGCCGCCTCCGTTGCCAGTGTCGATGAATCCATCCTGCGGACGGGTATAGAAAGCATACTTGCCGTCGACAAACTCGGGATGGAGCACCACGTTGCGCTGCTGGCTCTTCGACTTCAGGTCGTGCAGGCGCTCCCAGTGGACGAGGTCCTTGGTGCGGGCGATGGCTGCGGTGGCCGTGGCTGCACTGAGGTCGCCGGGCTGACTGTCGTCGTGGCGCTCGGCACAGAAGACGCCGTAGATCCAGCCGTCCTCATGGGCCGTGAGTCGCATGTCGTAGATGTTGGTGGCGGGAATGGTATCATCGGGCATCGTGATGGGCTCGGGCCAGAAGCGGAAGTGGTCGACGCCGTTGGGACTCTCGGCTACGGCGAAGAAACTCTTGCGGTCGGCTCCCTCAACGCGCACTACGAGCACGTATTTGCCGTTCCACTTGATGGCGCCGCTGTTGAGCGTGGCGTTCATCATGATGCGCTCCATCAGGAAGGGATTGTCTTTCTCGTTGAAGTCGTAACGCCACTCCAGGGGCGTATGCTCGGCGGTCAGTATGGGATACTGCCACTTCTGATAGATTCCGTTATTGTGGTCAAGGGGCTTGTTTTCTCTATTGAGCAGTTCTTCGTGGCGTGCGCGGAGAGCGGCTACTTTGTCTTGAAATTCTTGGGACATAGTTTATTATGTTTTTGATTATTTTCTTATTCAGACCAATGTTTGTGGAAGGGGCTGCGGCTGGAGGCTTGTCAACTGCCGACAAGGCCTCCACGCGTTATGGGTTCCGCCAACCTGTGATTCAGCTATTTTTTGATATCGTTCAGGAAGAGGCTCTTCGGCTCTTTGTAGAGGGCGCGGAAGTCGTCGGCGCAGGCTTTCTCGGGCGCCGGTCCGAAGTTCTCCTTGGGCTGGTCCCAGGCATTGCGCCAAAGGAGCAGGTAGCTCACGGGGAAGTCCTTCACTGCAGCCCAGAGTCCAGTGGTGAACCACGTCGGGTCGGGAGTGTTGCGCGAGCCGGTCTCGGCCACGATGGCAATTTTCTTGTGCTTCTTGGCTACCTGGCAGACAACCTCCAGTTCCTGACGCATCTCCTTGATATACTTGTCCTTGCTCTCATTGCCATAGAGGTCGCAGCCCACGAGGTCGACATAGTCGTCGCCGGGATAGAACTTCATGAAGTTGTCGACGGTCTCGTTAGGGTCGCCGCCGGGCGAGTAGGCATAGAGGCACTGCGTGATGCCGCTCTTGCGCAGATGGTCGATGGTGCGGCGATAGAGCTTCTGATATTCCTCGGGCGTACAAGAGTCCTTGCCCCACCAGAACCATCCGCCGCTCATCTCGTGCCACGGACGGAAAATCACGGGGATGGGCTTGCCGTCGCTCGTCTTCAGCGAGAGGATGAAGCGGGCCACGCGGTTGAGCCAGAGGTCGAAGGTCTCCGTCTCAGTCGTCATCGGCGTGAGAATCTTGCCCACGGGGCGGCCCGAGGGATCCCAGGCGTTCTTGCCCGTGGTGGGATTGGTGGGATGCCAGCTGATGGTGCTGATTCCTCCGCGCTCATACTGGTTGCGGATCTCCTCACGCATGCGGTCGAAGGGCACGCCGTCGAGGTTGCGGGCAGAGTCGAGCTCCAGATTGCCCAACTCGAAGCCCATCACTGCAGGCCAGTCGCCGCAGACTTCCTTCACGTCACTGCGTCCGCGGTCCCACTTCCAAGTGGTGCCGTAGAAGGGATCGTCCTGATGACCTATCATGATTCCGCGCTTCTGCAGCTTCAACAGTCTCTTATGAAGAGCCGAAGCGGGGGTTGAAGCGGTGGCCGGCAAGACCAGGCAAGCGGCCATCATCATTGCAAAACAAAATAACTTATTTCTCATTTCTTTTTCATTTTCATTTGAAGAGTGACCCGGCCTCACGGTCGGGTCACTTGTTAAAACCAATACTTACTTTATAATGTAACCTAATAGAAACTATCTAATGAAATCTCAACTTTTCGTTTTGGGGCAGATGTTTGTAGACCATCCTAACCGGTGAACCGATTGCCGCACTCGCTGATGCAGCCTCAGCGTCACCGCAGAAAGCGCTAACAAGACATGGGAAACCAAATGATGCTTTGCAACTATAGGTTTTATGTTCTGGTTGTTGGTTCTTTCCGATTGCAAAGTTAAAAGAATTCGCTCAAAATAAATAATACTATTTTGCCCGAACATGATACTATTTGTCAAAAGTTGACAAGCAGGCAAAATTAGCTTCAGTAAAGGCGGGAAAAAGGCGGAAAGGAAGGGATTTCAGTATCGCTCAAAATGGTTACCGACGGACTGCGCTACCTATGAAAGGTGCACGAATGCTGCCTCCACAAGTAGCGCAGAACCATCGGACCTATAAAAGAGATCCTTAATACCCCAGTTCGGGATAAGAAGCACCATAACAAAAGAGGACAAAAAGTTGGTAGTCTCATGGAAATTTTGTACCTTTGTATCTGTAAATCAATCAA
>ONYS01000021.1 GCA_900322095.1 uncultured Prevotella sp. | reverse complement strand
TGTTCTTTATTAAAAAAATATCATTACCTTTGCAATGTGTTTTTCATAGTATTAGATTTAAGGTTAACAAGGTTGGAGTACAGCGGTACTCCTTTTTTTATGTCTTTTGGTCAACCGGTATGGGAGAATACGATAGTTCGTTCTGCATTCTCCGGTTGCACCTATCGTGAAGTTCATAATTCTTCCTAGAAAAATTAATAAGCAAAGAACTTTGAGTATTCGGCAATTTTTTCTTATATTTGCAGTCTGTATTCAACATAAAAAGGAATGAGCAATAATTCCGAAACCAAGGACGATATCTTATTCTCCGACCAACATATATTGGATTTATCGAATCCCGATGACCAACTGCCATGGGTAGCATTGCAGCTATTCAGCATGAACCAGCGAACAATCGCCGATGAACTCAAAAAGAAGAATTTTGAGATCTTCGTGCCTTTGGAATGGGTTGTATCTGAAAAGACGCCCGGGCATAGAACGCGAGAGTTGCGTCCGGTGGTGAGAAACCTGTTGTTTCTGAAAGCCGGTGTGACCGACGACGTATTGCGTAAGGAGGTACTCCAACTGAACTATCCCGTGCGTCTGCTAAGAAAGTCAAAAGACACAAACGACCTGGCCAAGATCCCGGCCAGTCAGATGTATGAGTTTCAGGTGATGTGCAACCCGGAACTGATGGGTAAGAAAATCATCTCTACCGACGAGGCAAAGTTGAAGAAGGGACAGCCCGTCATGGTGACCCATGGTCCGCTGAAAGGCCTTAGGGGCCGCCTGGTCAGGGCCAGCAAGAAATATTATCTTCTCAAGGAGATTCCCGGTGTATCCGTGATGCTGAACGTCTCGAGATGGTGCTGTGAGCCTATTGAGGAGGCAAAATAAAATAAGGAGTTAAGAGGTGCTGATCTCTTAACTCCTTATTTTATATCTGATTATAAGTCAACTGCTTAGAATTCCGACGTGAAGTGGAACTTGATGTGCTTGAAGTCTTGCTGGGCCATGCTCAGCACGTAGCTGCTATCGGCAAGAAACACGTCGCGTCCCTCACGGTCTTTGGCCATATACTGATACTTGCGCTTCTTGAAGTTGTCAAGCTCGTCGGCATCGTCGCTCTCTATCCAGCAGGCCTTGTAGAGGTGGACAGGTTCCCAGCGGCACTTGGCGTTGTATTCGTGCTCAAGTCGGTACTGGATAACCTCGAATTGCAACTGGCCTACCGTGCCGATGATTTTGCGGTTGTTGAACTGGTTGACGAACAACTGGGCCACACCTTCGTCCATCAACTGCTCGATGCCCTTGGAGAGCTGCTTGGCCTTCATCGGGTCGTCATTCTCGATATACTTGAACATCTCGGGCGAGAAACTGGGCAATCCGCGGAAGTGAATCTGCTCGCCCTCGGTCAGCGTGTCGCCAATCTTGAAGATTCCGTTGTCGGGCAGTCCTACGATGTCGCCAGGATAAGCCTCGTCGACGGTAGACTTGCGCTGTGCCATGAATTGGGTAGGGGAGGAGAAGCGCACCGTCTTGCCCAGACGCACGTGGAGGTAGGGCTGGTTGCGGACGAACTTGCCCGAGCAGACCTTGCAGAAAGCGATACACGAGCGGTGGTTGGGGTCGATATTGGCCGTAATCTTGAAGATGAAGCCAGTGAACTTGGGCTCTGTGGGCAGCACCAATCGCTCCTCAGCTTTCGTGGGGCGCGGGCTGGGGGCTATCTCGACAAAGCAGTCGAGCAGTTCCTGCACGCCGAAGTTGTTCAGAGCCGAGCCAAAAAACACGGGGGCAACCTCTGCCCGGCGATATTCGTCGACGTTGAATTCGGAGTAGACACCATTGACGAGTTCCAAGTCGCTGCGCAGTTGCTCAGCCTCGCGTTCGCCCACGTGCTTGTCGAGTTCTTCAGAGTTGACGTCGACAGCCACCTTCTCGGTGACGCGCTGCTTGTTGGGCGTGAAGAGATTGAGCTGTTGCTCATAGATATTGTATACGCCTTTGAACCGGGCTCCCTGACCGATGGGCCATGAGAGCGGGCGCACTTGGATGCTGAGTTCTTCTTCCAGTTCGTCGAGTAGGTCGAAGGGGTCGCGTCCCTCGCGGTCCATCTTGTTGATGAAGATGATGACGGGCGTATTGCGCATGCGGCAGACCTCCATGAGCTTGCGGGTCTGGGCCTCAACGCCCTTGGCGGAGTCGACGACGATGATGGCAGAGTCGACGGCCGTCAGCGTGCGGTAGGTGTCTTCGGCAAAGTCCTGGTGACCGGGAGTGTCGAGAATGTTCACCTTATATCCCTTGTAGTCGAACTCCATGACAGAGGTCGAGACAGAGATACCACGTTGCTTCTCGATGTCCATCCAGTCGGATGTGGCCGTCTTGCGGATCTTGTTGTTCTTCACCGCGCCAGCCACTTGAATCTGGCCACCGAAAAGAAGGAACTTCTCGGTCAGCGTGGTCTTACCGGCGTCGGGGTGGGAGATGATGGCAAAGGTGCGTCTGCGTTCTATTTCGTTCATTTTTTCAGGGCTTTCATGTTGTCCATGCAGGTCTTGAGCGCGTCTATCCAGTAGGGAATCTTGATGCCGAAGGTCTCTTTCACCTTGGTCTTGTCCAGCACGCTGTAGGCGGGGCGTTTAACGGGCGAGGGGAACTCGTCGCTGTGGCAGGGCTGGATGTCGCAGGCGGTGTTGCCGGCAAAGGCAGCAATGGCTTTGGTGAAGTCGTACCAGCTGCAGACGCCCTCGTTGCTGAAGTGATAGATGCCATCATGGCCTTCAAACTGTCGGTTCTCCAGAATCTGGAAGATGCAGCGTGCCAGGTCGCCGGCGTAGGTAGGCGTGCCGCATTGGTCGAACACTACCTTCAGTTGGGGTTTGGTGGCCGTCAGGTTGAGCATGGTCTTGAGAAAGTTGTGGCCAAACTCGCTGTAGAGCCATGCTGTGCGGAAGATGATGTAGTGGGCTCCCGTGGCCATAATCTTCTGTTCGCCATGAAGTTTGGTCAGTCCGTAGACGCCAGTGGGCGTTCCTTTCTGGTCTTCGCGGCAGGGCGTGTTGTAAGGATCGCCACCGAAAACGTAATCGGTGGAGATGTGGATGAGCAGTCCTCCCACTTCTTTCATGGCGAGGGCCAGGTTTTCGGGAGCTTTGGCGTTGAGCGTTTCAACGATCTCTCCGGCTGTCTCTGCCTTGTCAACGTTGGTCCAGGCAGCGCAGTTGACGATGCACTTGATGTCGTTGTCGGCCACAGTCTTGCGGATGGCCTCCATATTGGTGATATCGAGGTGCTCGTAGCCCTCGCAAACATCGGTGAAGATGTAATGATCTTTGGAATCACGGCTGACGAGCTGCATCTCATTGCCCAATTGCCCGTTGGCTCCTGTTACTAAAATATTCATATCTTTCTCTTTTTATTCCTATTATAAAGTGAAGAAAAGTCATTCCGAATCTCTTGTGGAATGCGACTGGCATTCAGGGTGGCTTCTCTCGCCATAATTAACTTATTCGTGTCTCAGCATTATTAGAGCTGAACGTCATCATCGAATTTCAGTCCTTCATCGCGGTCTTTCACGTAGTAGTCGCTTAGCATCCCGATGAAGGTGGTGATTTCCTTCAGCGCAGCCTGCGTGGCTGGAGAGATTTCCTTGTGCTGCAACTCGAGCATCATCTTGCCGTAGAGCGCGTTCATGCAAGTCTCAATCTCGCCCTCATCGCCCAGACTCTCGTCGGCCCGCTTGTTGCGGCTGCGGATTTCTACGATATAGGGCAGCACTTTGTAGTATTGGGCATTGTAGTAGGGGAACTTGTCCGATTGCAGCAACCGCTGATGCAGGTCGGTCATGTCTTCAAGAATCACCTTGTTGATCTGCAGATGTCCCTGTTCGCGGCATCCCTCCTGATTCATCATGCGGATGAGATTGCCAAACCAGTCGGCTTCCTCTTCTTTCTGCTCATCGGTGTAGTCGGTGAATTTCTGGATATATTCCCTCTCGATGAGCGGCAGGTGGCAACCGTAGGCCCGAATGAGGTCTTCGATCTGCCACATGTAGAGCAGGTATTCAGCGATGGATTTCTTTCTGAGTTCTTTTGCTATATACATGATGGATGTAATATGAAATCATAAGATAATTTGTTTCAGAACGACGGCAACTGATAGAGGTTGAACGCCGTTCCGATGATGCACACGAGCGAGAAAATTACCACCAGTGTGCCAATGATGCGGTTGATAATCAATATTCCCGTTTCGTCGAACTTGTTGCGAATTTTGTCGACAAGCCATGTCAGTCCGTACCACCACAGGAGGGCTCCAAAGATAATGCTGGCGAAGCCGAGAATCATCTCGAGCGGATGATGGGGAATGACGAATGCGAAAAGCGCAAAGGTCGACATGAAGAGGAAGATGATGAGCGGATTGCTGAACGTCACGAGGAAGGCTGTTATCCCATTGTGCCAAAGCGTACCTTTCTGCTTGGCGCTCTTGTGAATCTGTTTCTTGGGCTTCGTCATGAAGGTGTAGATGCCGAAGCACAACAGCATCAGGGAACCACCAATCTGAAGATAAAATTTGTATTTCGGATTGTTGATAAAGTCGACAACAAAAGACATGCCGAATCCCGTTATCATAGCGTAGATGATGTCGCTAATAGCAGCGCCCACACCCGTTACGAATCCGTACCAACGGCCCTTGTTCAGTGTGCGTTGTATGCAAAATGATGCCAATGAGGATTCCCTTGAGAATCATGGCAAACAAATCGATTTGAAAAAGAGATGTCATATTCGACCGCAAAGTTACTAAATTTAATTGATATACATTTAAATTAGGTGGAAAATATTGAAAACCAAAAACGGCATAACAAAAAACGAAAGAAAGTGTTGGTGATTACAAAACTTTTTTTTAATTTTGCGAATAGTAGTTTACGCTAAGACTAAAACTGAAAACTATAACATAATTTTACGAAATGGAAGCAAATAATGAAATTAAGCCGTATGTGATTGGCTTGGATTTGGGTGGAACTAACTCTGTTTTTGGTATTGTTGACAGCCGTGGCGATATCAAGGCAACGACTGCAGTGAAGACACAGGCTTACGAGAAGGTAGAAGACTACGTGAAGGCTTGCGTCGATGCAGTCCAGGTGATTATCGATCAGACTGGCGGCATCCAGAACATTAAGGCTATGGGTATTGGTGCCCCCAATGGTAACTTCTATACAGGCAGTATCGAGTTTGCCCCCAACTTGGCTTGGGGCCACAATGGTGTTGTGCCATTGGCCGATATGTTCTCCAAGGCTCTGGGTGTACCTGTGGCTCTGACCAACGATGCCAATGCAGCCGCTATCGGTGAGATGACCTACGGCGTGGCTCGTGGTATGAAGAACTTCATCATGCTGACCCTCGGAACAGGTGTTGGTTCTGGTATCGTTATCAATGGACAGATGGTCTACGGCAGCGATGGCTTTGCCGGTGAGTTGGGCCATGTAATCATGGTTCGTGAGAACGGTCGTCCCTGTGGCTGCGGCCGCAAGGGTTGCTTGGAGGCTTATTGCTCAGCTACTGGTGTTGCCCGTACGGCACGCGAGTTCCTGAAAGAGTCGGCTGAGCCCTCTCTGCTCCGCGACATGAAGGCCGAGGACATCACCTCTCTCGACGTGAGTCTGGCTGCTGCTAAGGGCGACAAGTTGGCAAAGCGCGTCTATGACTTCACTGGCGAGATGCTGGGTGAGGCTTGCGCTGACTTCGTGACGTTCTCTTCTCCTGAAGCATTCGTATTCTTCGGTGGTCTGACCAAGGCTGGCGACCTGCTGATGAAACCTTTGGAGCGCAGCTATCGTGAGCATGCACTGCCTATCTTCCGCGATAAGCCTAAGTTCCTCGTCAGCAGCCTCGACGGATCCAGCGCAGCTGTGCTTGGTGCTTCTGCTGTGGGTTGGGATATCAACAAGTAATCTCTGAACAGTAAACCCTTAATAAAAACGGGATTTGGAACTCGCTGTGAGGTCCAAATCCCGTTTTTCTATTTCTTATTGGTAGGCTCTTTTAGCGCCTTCTATCAGGGCTGTGGGGCGTTAGGTATCAGCCTGATCTATCAAAGGGCTGTGAGGCTGTTGATATCGTGATTGCCGTTGAGGAAGGAGCGGGCGTCCATACGCTTCTTTCCGCTGAGTTGTAGCTCCGTAATCTCCAGCCAGTTGTCGGCGCAGGCAATGTAGAGATGCCCTTTCTCTTCGCGGATGTCACCTGGCTTGCTGCCATTTGTGGGCTGTCCCGTCTTGCGCGATTCTATAATTTTCAGGGTCTTTCCATCGCTCAGCGTTGTCCATGCACAGGGATAGGGACTGAGTCCGCGCACGAAATCGTAGACTTGTTTGGCTGTCTGGTCCCATTTGATCTGGCATGTCTCTTTGAAAATCTTTGGCGCGGGCTTCAATTCGGCTTCAGACTGCCCGATGAGTTCGCTTTGATCGATGCTATCGATATTGCCTTCTGAGGCGAGAATCTTGTCAACGGTCTCCACGCAGATGTCTGCACCCAGTTTCATCAGTCCGTCGTAGACGTATTCTACGTTGGCGTCGTCGGGGATGGGGAAGTGCCTCTGAGCGATAATGCGTCCCGTGTCGATGTTCTTGTCGAGGAAGAAAGTCGTCACTCCGGTCTCAGTCTCGCCGTTGATGACAGCCCAGTTGATGGGAGCGGCACCGCGATACTGCGGCAGTAGGGCAGCGTGAACGTTGAAAGTTCCCAATCGCGGCATGGCCCAAACCACTTCTGGCAGCATGCGGAAGGCCACTACCACTTGCAAGTCGGCCTTCCACTGTCGCAACTGGTCGAGGAAGGTCTCGTCCTTCATCTTCACCGGCTGGAGCACTGGAATGTCGTGAGCCACGGCATATTGTTTCACTTCTGAAGGCTGGAGAGTATTCTGGTGGCGCCCTACGGGACGGTCGGGCTGCGTTACTACACCTACAACGTTATATCCATTTTCAACGAGCCGCTGCAGAGAGCCTACGGCAAACTCAGGCGTGCCCATAAAGACAATTCTTAAATCTTTCTTGTTCATGCTGCAAAGTTAGAAAAAATATTCTATATCGTGAGCAAATGTTCTTATAATTGGGCAATATATTCTTGAAGAAAAATCTTGCTTTCTTTTTGTGATTGAAAAATCTTTTGTACTTTTGTGAATAAAAGGATAATTAACACCTATGACACAGGAAGAAGACATAAAGAACGCCGTTGACGTTCTTCGTAAGGGAGGCGTCATTCTGTATCCCACAGACACTGTTTGGGGTATCGGCTGCGACGCTACCAATCCCGAAGCTGTAAAGAGAGTTTATGAAATCAAGCACCGCGATGATTCCAAGGCGCTTATTTGTCTGGTCGACAGTGAGGCCAGGCTTCAACGTTACGTTCGCGATGTGCCAGACGTGGCTTGGGAACTCATTGATGCCGTGACGAAGCCAACAACACTCATTCTTGATGGGGCAAGCGGGCTGGCTGAGAATCTGATAGCCGAGGACGGAAGCGTAGGTCTGCGCATCACGAAGGAGAAGTTCTCCCACGATCTTTGCTATCGTTTTCAGAAACCGCTCGTGTCCACATCGGCCAATATCAGTGGCGAGCCTGCAGCTCAGAACTATTGTGACATCTCGGAGGAACTGCTGGCAAGCGTAGACTACGTGTGCTGGACGCGGCGTCAGGAGCATTTGCCTCATACTCCGAGCAGCATTATCAAACTGAAGAAAAACGGAGAGATAACTATTATAAGGAAATAAGATGACCAATAGAGTAATCACTTGGACCATCAATAAGGTGCCCCGGCGTCAACTCACCATCATTCTAGCCGTTGCGGTGGGAGTGTTGGCTTCGTTTGCCGCCTATGTTCTGCATTGGCTCATTTCGCAGATACAACTTTTGCTCACGGCGGGCTTCAACCGTGACACGTCCAATTTGCTCTATCTGCTCTTTCCTGTAGTGGGTATTTTCTTGACGATGCTTTTTGTGAAGTACGTAGTCAAGGACAATATCTCTCACGGTATCACGAGGGTGCTCTATGCCATCTCCACCAAGCAGTCGCGTCTTAAGCCTCACAACATGTGGTCGTCGGTCATTGCCTCTGCCATCACCATCGGCTTTGGTGGTAGTGTGGGTGCTGAGGCACCAATCGTTTTGACGGGTTCCGCCATCGGCAGCAACCTTGGTCAGCTCTTCAACCTCGACCGCAAATCGTTGATGCTCCTTTTGGGCTGTGGTGCTTCTGCCGCCATCGCCGGCATCTTTAAGGCGCCGATAGCAGGACTGGTCTTCACGCTCGAAGTGCTGATGATAGACTTGTCGATGGCCTCTCTTGTACCTATTCTTACCTCAAGCGTAACGGCCACCGTGCTAACCTATATACTTTCGGGACAGAGATCGATGTTTGATTTCCAATTGGATTCAGCCTGGCAGGTCGACCGTGTGCCGGCAAGCGTTCTCTTCGGTGTGTTCTGCGGCTTCGTGTCGCTCTATTTCATCCGGATGATGACCGCTTGTGAGGGAGTCTTCGCCCAGCTTCGCCAATATCCCTATACAAAACTGCTCTTGGGTGGACTCGTGTTGAGTACGCTCATCTTCTTGTTTCCCTCTCTTTATGGTGAGGGATACAATTCTATCAGCACTCTACTCAATGGGAAGACTGATGCAGACTGGGATGTGGTGATGGACCGCTCACTATTTGCCGGTCATGGTGGATTGCTTTTGGTATATATAACAGGTGTCCTTTTGACCAAGATCGTCGCTACTTCTTCAACCAATGGCGCTGGCGGATGCGGTGGAACCTTTGCGCCCTCGTTGTTTGTGGGCGCTTTTGGCGGATTCCTCTTTGCCCGTTTGTGGAATATCTATCAGATAGGAGTTTATATTCCCGAGAAAAATTTCACGCTCTTGGGCATGGCTGGCGTTATGGCTGGCGTGATGCACGCCCCATTGACCGGAATATTCCTGATAGCTGAGATTACAGGCGGCTATCAATTGTTTGTACCTCTATTAATAGTAGCTGTGGTCTCCGTGATGACCATCAGCATATTTGAGCCTCACAGCATTTACGCTATGCGATTGGCGCGTGAGGGAAAGCTTGTCACCCACCACACAGACCAAAGTGTATTGACGCTTATGAGTCTTGATTCGGTGATAGAGCGTGACGTGGTAACTGTCAGACCAACGACACCGATGGGCAAGATGGTCAATATTCTTTCCCAGACGCCCACTTCGTTTATCCTTGTTACCGACGACGGCGGTCATCTTTTGGGAGAAGTAGACTTGTTGAAGATTCGGAATGTTGTATTCCGTACGGAGCTCTATCAGAAGTTTACGGTTGCCCAGCTCATGACCGACGTTAAAGCAACGTTGGGCAAGGATGACCCGATGACTGATGTGATGAAGAAGTTTGAGGCTACTGGTGCTGATTATCTGCCTGTGGTTGATCTCGATAACCGACTCATCGGATATGTTTCCCGTGTACATCTCTATGGTATGTATCGCAAGCTCGTGGCCGATTTCAGTGCAGAATAGCATAATAGCCCCATCCCAACTGGATGAAGGCGGTTGGTGTCTAGTGTATGTATCTGCTACATGATGTTTCGCGACAATTGTCACCTTACATGATTTTAGCTATTTTATATTCTTCTTTCTCGTATTTCGTCATTCCGGCCTTTGTGGGTGATGTTAGTATGGTCTGTTCCCGATGGATGTACGGGGCATTACGGAATCGTGTTATAGACGAAATCTCATCGTTTTACTGCCGAATCTTGAGATGATAATTGATTGTTAAAACAAATAAAAAAGCAATTCACTCGAAAGTGAATTGCTTTTAGAGGTACCTGGCGGAGTCGAACCGCCTTGAACGGTTTTGCAGACCGTTACCTAACCGTTCGGACAAGGTACCGTAGCCGCTTTGGTTAAGCGACTGCAAAGGTATAACAAATTCCTGATACCTGCAAACTTTTTCCTACTTTTTTTATTAGAAATGCATTTTCTCGAAGTCTCGGTCTGGCTACGGGGTTAATGCAACTCATGTCATTGGAAAGAAAGAGCAAGTAATCGGACGTCTATTTCTTCTTCTTGGGACGGATGTTGTATTCAAACTTCAGGTAGGCGTAATGGGAGTAGACATCATTCCACGACTCGACGCGCTGATATGCACCCACGTTGCTGCTGTAGTTGTTCCTCTGGTTGAGAATATCGTCCATGCCGAGCGTGAGTGTTCCAAGATTCTTCAGCACTGACAATGAAACCGAAGCGTTCCAGATGCAGCGGTGGCGGTTGATGCTCGATGACAGGTAACCGCAGTGGAACTCGTCGCTGATGTCGGACGAGAATTTAATCTTGTTCATCTTGACCCAGGTCTTCAAACCATAGGTGAAGTCCAACGGCTTGTTGTCGAAAGCAGGCGTCAGTGTGTAGTGATAGTTGTTGGCGGTGAGCCTTCCGTATAAAGAAGTCTGGAAATTTTCAGTCTCATAAGCCAAATCGAGATTGTCATTGAACGTGAAGCCACGCTCTGTGTTGCGCGAGAGTGGCTGGTCTACGTCTGTAATCGTGAGATAGGCATAGGAGCGCTGCCAAGTGGCTTTGGATCTATTCCTGAACGTGAAGAAGGGTCCGAAGCTCTGTTCGTAGTTGAATTGCACTTCCAGTTGGTTGCCACCTTTCACGTTTATGGGCATCATGGTGTAGCCGCCCGTCTGGCTATTGTAGGCCATCAGGTAGGAGAGGGGAGACGACTCGTGAACAAAGTCCACCACCGTGTTGAGCATGATCTGTTGGCGCGGGAAGAACTTTGTATAGTTGCCACTTGCCTCATAGGTGCCGCTATTGCGCAGGTTGGGATTGCCCCGCTCGATGCTCAGAGGATTGCGGCTGTCGGCATAGTTCAGCTTTTGCGTAAGTTCGGGTTGCGTGTTCTTATAGGATAATCCTAGATTGACGCTCTGTGTACGATCAATCTTAAAGCTCCATATCAGCGACGGGGCAATGAGATGCGTGCTGCGAGTGGCCACTGTGTCAAGGCTGCCGCGCTGATAGTCAAGGTGGTCGTGATACCAACTCCAGGTAATGGAAGGCGAGATGGTGTTGTGCTTGGAGAAGCTGTAGACCAATGAAGCCTCCACCGTGTTGTAGAACGTGTTCTGATGAGAGCGGAGCCTGTTGGCGATATCGGCGTTCAAGGGATGATAGTCGGCAGGAGCATCACTGAGACTGTCGGCGTAGAAGTCGATATTGTTGCGGTTGAAGTTGTAGCCCACGGTTTCAGAGAGGTCGAGTAGAAATTTATCGCTGAAGGTATACTGAATCTCAGACTTAATACTGTTGTTGGCAGACAGCATGGGATTGCGCCCCCACTGGTTGATGCCGATGCTGGGCTGCCGTTGCAGATAGTCGTAGTTGCGGTTGATGAGTTGGCGCTCATTGCTTGAATTCAACTCACTTTCGGCGGAGAGATCAAACTCGCCCTTCTCGTCGGGTAGAAAGTGAGACCACTGTGACGACAGTTTGATCTGGTTTTGGTCGTTGTTGGCTAAGCTGCGGTCGCGGCTGCGCAGCAACGTGTGGTTGAAAAGCGCTGTGCCCGGCTGAGCATTGAATGTCTCTTCAATGGGGAAACTGCCAAACGCGTAGGGCTCCTCATCGTAGCGGGTCAACAGGTTTTCGTCCTTTGTGTGGCTCTTTGTGTAGGTATAATTGGCCTCAAAGTACACCTCGTTTACCGAATCGGTATAGATATCCGTCTGAAAGTCTATCGACGGAGAGAGATTATGCTTATAGGTGTGGGCTCTGTTGAGCGTGAAAGTCTGCTCCTCGTTGGGAAAATAATTCTGCGTTGATGAATGGCTGTCGGTCCACTCGTCGTGATGTCCCAAGTAGGGGCCGAAGGCGATATTGTTGTTGTCCTCAGCACCCTCGGTCATCCAGTTGTGCCCGAAAGAGATTCCGCCGAATAGTCCTTTGCCGAAGTTGTAGTTGCCTGACGAAGAGGTGCTGTTGGCTTTCATTTTCCATGTCTCGTTGATATTGTTGGCGTCGAGAAGGAACATGATGGGCGTAGTGTCGGAGAGCCGCATACCGTTTGTGTGGGCTTTGTAGTGATTGGTCGTGAGGTATTGTGCTTCGGCAGTACTGAAGAACTTATCCATGAATCCTGGTTTTATCTGTATGTCGAGCACGTTGTCCTCCTTGCCGTCGCTAACGCCCGTGTGACGGGCTAGCTTGGAGCCACGGTCGTAGAGCTTCAGCTTCTTCACGATGTCGGCGGGAAGTTGCGAGATCATACCTTCGCTGAAGACATCCTTGCCGTTCATCATCAGCCGGATGGGCTTGTTGTTCCAGTATAAACTGCCATCATCGTGCTGCGAGACGCCGGGCAGCTTGCGCAGTAATTCTATTATCTTTGCGTTATCCTCCAATTTGATGGCTTCTGGATTGAACACGATGGTATCGCCACTCATTGTTATCTTTGGTAAGTGGCCTGTCACCTCCACCGCTTTCAGCATCGTGGACGAATGCTTCAGCTCGATGTCTCCTAGGTCAATAGTGTCGTTGCTTTCCATGATAGAGAAGAGATATTCGGCTTTGGTGTAGGTCTTGTAGCCGAGAAAGGAGATGCTGATGACAGCCCGGCCTGTAAGAAAGGATAAGAGGGTGAAATTTCCCAGACTGTCGGTCGATTGCGAGGAAGTGGTCCGGCTGGCACCTACAGTTATTACGAGTTGGACGTTGGCATCAGCTATAGGCTGTTTGGTTTCTGCATCGATAACCCTTCCTTTGACACCGTCGGCCAAAGTAGTAGCGGAGAAGGAAAACAATAATAAGAGAATACAGAGAAACCGGTGTAAGTAGTATATTCTTTTCATACGCGTATTGTATAGTTGTGGTGGTTAGAGCGTCGAGGAAACTTCAGTGTTGGTGGTAGACATTCAAAGCGGACCGTAGCGATAGGGGCCAAATGTCTCATGAAAGAAAAAATGTCCCGTTGTCGAGATTGAATGGCAACGGGATATGAGAGTTTATTTCTTAAGAATTAATAAGCGAAGAGAGGATAGTTCTTCATCGTAGCGTTCACCTTCTCGCGAACGCTGGTGATGACTTTCTCGTCCTCGGGAGCATTCAGCACCGTCTCGATGAGCTCAGCGATGAGGTGCATCATGTCTTCCTTGGCGCCACGTGTCGTCATGGCAGCTGTACCGAGGCGGATACCGCTGGTCTGGAAAGCAGAGCGGCTGTCGTTGGGCACCATGTTCTTGTTGACCGTGATGTCGGCAGCAACGAGTGCATTCTCTGCTACCTTACCTGTAAGGTCGGGGTACTTCGTGCGCAGGTCGACAAGCATCGAGTGGTTGTCGGTACCACCACTTACCACATGGAAGCCACGGTCCATCAAGTCCTGAGCCAGCACGGCTGCATTCTTCTTCACCTGCATAGCGTACTCCTTCCATTCAGGCTGCAGATTCTCGAAGAAGCCAACAGCCTTGGCTGCGATGACGTGCTCCAGCGGACCGCCCTGGATGCCGGGGAACACAGCAGAATTGAGCAGAGAGCTCATCGGGCGGAGTTCGCCCTTCTTGTTGCGCTTGCCGAAGGGGTTGGGGAAATCCTTACCCATGAGGATGATACCGCCACGCGGACCACGCAGAGTCTTGTGAGTAGTGGACGTCACGATGTGAGCATATTTCACGGGGTTGTCGAGCAGACCGGCAGCGATGAGGCCTGCGGGGTGAGCCATATCGATCATGAGCAGAGCACCCACCTCATCGGCAATCTGGCGCATGCGCTTGTAGTCCCATTCGCGGCTGTAGGCAGAGCCACCGCCGATAATGAGTTTGGGCTTGTGCTCCAAGGCCAGCTTCTCCATCTCGTCGTAGTCCACACGACCCGTTTCCTTGTTGAGGTTGTAGCCGACGGGGTTGTAGAGAATACCAGAGGTGTTGACCTTACTGCCATGAGAGAGGTGACCACCCTCGTCGAGGTTCAGGCCCATGAAGGTGTCGCCGGGCTTCAAGACAGCCAGCAGCACAGCTGCGTTGGCCTGAGCTCCAGAGTGGGGCTGCACGTTGGCAAACTCAGCACCGAAGAGCTTCTTCACTCTCTCGCGTGCGAGGTCCTCCGACTGGTCGACGATCTGGCAGCCGCCATAGTAGCGGTGACCGGGCAGACCCTCGGCATACTTGTTGGTCATGTAGGAACCCATGGCGCGCATCACTTCGTCGCTGACGAAGTTTTCTGATGCGATAAGTTCCATACCCTTCAGCTGGCGCTGATGCTCTTGTTCAATCAAATCAAAGATTTTCTGATCTTGCATCATGATTTTAATTGTTTTGGATGAGTTATTAAATTTAGTGTTCACAAAGCTTCACGTTGTCGATATACTGCTCTTTGTCGCAGTAGTGACATTTCAAGATACCCTTTTCCTTGTCGATGACATTGAAGATGGTCTGCATGGGCTCGTTGTTGGTGATGCACTTGGGGTTGTTGCATTTCACGATTCCCCGCAGCTCGTCGGGTGTCTCAACGGTTTTCTTCTCCACCACCTCGTAGTTGCGGATGATGTTGAGCACGATTTTGGGAGCGACCACGCTGAGCCGTGAGATCTCTTCCTCGGTGAAGAACTTGTCGGTAATCTTGATGATTCCCTTGCGTCCAATTTTCTTCGAAGGCAGGTTGTAGCCAATCGTGACGGGCGTGTCAAGATCCTGAAGGTGTAGCAGGTTGGCCACGTCGTAGGTCTTGTCGGCCGGTATATGGTCGATGACGGTTCCGTTCTCGATGGCCGTCACCAGTAGTTCTTTCTTTGCCATAGTCATAATTAATCAATAATAGTTTTGTCGTTCTTGACCTCGTCCAGGCTGATGCCCAGACAGTAGGCATAGATGGCCTCGCGGGCATAGAGTCCGTTGCGGGCCTGCTGGATGTAGTAAGCATGCGGGTTGCTGTCGACATCGTAGGCAATCTCGTTCACGCGGGGCAGCGGGTGCATGATGCGCATGTTGGGCTTCACGTTGGTGAGCATGGCATTACGCAGGATGTAGACATCCTTCACGCGCTCATACTCCATCAGGTCGGAGAAGCGCTCCTTCTGCACACGCGTCATATAGAGAATGTCGGCCTCGGAGATAACATCGTTGGTGAACTCCGTGTGTTCCTCAAACTTGATGTTGTGTTTGCGGCAGTAGATCTTGTACTCCTCGGGCATAGCCAGTTCTGGCGGAGCGATGAAGTGGAAGGTAGGGTTGAAGTGGCGCATGGCCGTGATGAGCGAGTGAACGGTGCGGCCGTATTTCAAGTCGCCCACAAGATAGATGTTGAGGTTGTCGAGAGTGCCTTGGGTCTTGTAGATGGAGTAGAGATCGAGCAGGCACTGCGAGGGGTGCATGTGGGCACCGTCACCAGCGTTGACGATGGGCACGGGGGCAACCTCAGAGGCATATTGGGCAGCGCCCTCGATGTAGTGGCGCATGGCAATGATGTCGGCATAATTGGACACCATGAGGATTGTGTCCTTCAGCGTCTCGCCCTTGGAGACGCTCGAAGCCTTTGCGTCGGAAAAGCCGATGACACGCGCGCCAAGTCGGTTGGCCGCCGTCTCAAAGCTCAATCGTGTACGTGTAGAGGGCTCATAGAAAAGCGTAGCAACCACTTTGCCCTTGAGCAGCTCGCGGTTGGGATGCTTCTCAAACTCTTGCGCCATTTGCAGGAGATACATGATGTCGTCTCTTGACAAATCGGCAATCGTCACAAAATTATGTTTTTCCATATTATCAGTTGTGGATTTGAAAGTTCCAGTTTTCGAGTGCTAAGTTAATCATAATTTTCCATTTCTGTGGCATATTTCAAAAGAATTTCTTAATTTTGCACGATTAATGTTCTTTGCGGTGATGAAAATCCGCAAAAACAGGCTTAATCCAGGAGTTGCCGACATCCCCCAAGGGAGGGGTGACACCATTAATTGTTATCATTATTTATGAGAAGAAAGTTTATACATTTCCTGTGGTGGACGCTGGCTTCCGTAGTAGGTTTCGTACTGGTGGCTTTCATCATGATATGGAATGGATGGATAGGCTACATGCCTCCCATAGAGGATCTGCAGAACCCCATCGACCGTTCTGCCACTCAGGTATATTCGAGCGACGGCAAGGTGCTGGGCACCTGGAATGCCGACCGCGAAAACCGAATCGTCATTCCCTACTCAAAACTTTCGCCTTATCTTGTCCAGGCGCTTGTGGCCACGGAAGACGTGCGCTTCTACGACCATTCGGGCATCGACTTCATCGCTCTGGGACGAGCCATCGTGAAGCGCGGACTCTTGGGACAGGTCAATGCGGGCGGTGGATCCACCATCACGCAGCAGCTGGCCAAGCAGCTCTATTCGGGCAAGGCCCACTCCACATTGGAGCGCCTCTTCCAGAAGCCCATCGAGTGGGTGATAGCCATCAAGCTGGAAAGGTATTATACAAAGGAGGAGATCATCGCCTTATATCTCAACTACTTTGATTTCCTTCACAATGCCGTGGGCATCAAGATAGCGGCCAATACCTATTTTAATAAGGAGCCCAAAGACCTGACTATCGACGAGTCGGCCACGCTGATTGGCCTTTGCAAGAATCCTTCCTTCTTCAATCCCGTGCGCTATCCCGACCGTTGCACCGACCGCCGCAACGTCGTGCTGATGCAGATGCAGAAGGCTGGCTACATCAGTCACGGTCAATTCACCGATTATGCCTCGGAGCCTCTCGTGCTCAACTTCCACCGCACAGACCACAAGGATGGAACGGCCACCTACTTCCGCGAATTCCTGCGCCAGTATATGATGGCCCAGCGTCCCAACCGAAGCGATTATCCCTCATGGAATCAGCGCCAATACGTCATCGACTCTATCGCCTGGGCACGCGACCCGCTCTATGGATGGTGCAACAAGAACTTCAAGAAGGACGGTTCGCCCTATAATGTCTATACCGACGGACTGAAGGTCTACACCACCATCGACAGCCGTATGCAGCGCTATGCCGAAGAGGCTGTCTACGGACATGTGGCCAAATACCTGCAGCCCGAGTTCGACAAGGAAAAGCAGGGCCAGCCCAACGCTCCCTTCAGCGATGCACTCAAGCCCGAAGAGGTGCGCACCATCCTGCGCAACTCTATGCGACAGAGCGAGCGCTACCGCAACATGAAGGCTGCCGGCTTCACGGAGGGCGAGATCATGAAGGCCTTCCGTACGCCCACCGATATGACTATCTTCTCCTATCACGGCGACCTCGACACAACGATGACGCCTATGGACTCCATACGCTACTACAAGCATTTCCTGCGCGCTGGATTCATGAGTATGGATCCGAAGACGGGTTATGTGAAAGCTTATGTGGGCGGACTGGACTATACCCACTTCATGTACGACATGGTGATGGGCGGACGCCGTCAGGTGGGCTCCACCATCAAGCCGTTCCTCTACTCGCTTGCCATGGGCAATGGCTTTACGCCCTGCGACAAGGCACCCAACGTGCAGCGCACGTATATGGTGGCTGGACAGCCGTGGACGCCGCGCAACGGCTCGCATGCCCGCTATGGCCAGATGGTCACGCTGGAATGGGGACTGCAGCAGTCGAACAACTGGATTTCGGCCTACCTCATGAGTAAGCTCAATCCCAGCCAGTTTGTGAAGACCTTGCACGACTTTGGCATCAGCAGCCCGGACATCCATCCTTCGATGTCGCTCTGTCTGGGTCCGTGCGACGTGAGCGTTGCCGAGATGGTAAGCGCCTATACAACATTTGCCAACCATGGCATACGCACGGCTCCGATATTCGTGACGAAGATTGAGGATCAGGAAGGCAACGTCATCGCACGCTTCCAGCCTCGTATGAACGAGGTGATCAGTGCCGATGCGGCCAATAAGATGCTGGTGATGCTTCAGGCTGTTGTTGACGGCGGTACGGCCGGACGCCTGCGCTATAAGTTCCATCTTGAAGGCGAGATAGGCGGCAAGACGGGTACCACGAACCGCAACTCCGACGCCTGGTTTATGGGCTTCACGCCTCAACTCGTCAGCGGATGCTGGGTGGGAGGTGAAGACCGTGACATCCACTTCGACACGATGACGATGGGACAAGGTGCAACGATGGCTCTGCCCATCTGGGCCTACTACATGATAAAGGTGTATCGCGACAAGTCGCTGGGCTATACGCCAACAGCCACATTCGGCCTGCCTGAGGATTACAATCCATGTTCGAAGGACGAACAGGACAGTGGTGGCAATGGCGACATGGATATCGACGAAGTGTTCGAATAAAGATTAATGATGTTCCTTCATAGGACGTGGAAGAGAAGTGAGGCTGACGCACCACTTCTCTTTTTCGTATTTCAGCAGCAAGGCAAACTTGGCTGATTCTACGGTGTGGCTTGCAGTGCCGATAGTGTCCATGGCCAGGAAGTTGTGAACGGTAACGAAAGCAACGGCAGTGGAATCTGAAGTGTAGTCGATGTCCTTGAGCCGAAAGGTAGCTCCTTCGGGCATGGCGCGCAGCGAGTCGATGTCGTCTTGGTGAACGTTGCTGGCTGCGTAGACAATCCACTTGCGCGAGGCTGAGTCGACTAAAGGCAAAGCTTCTTTGAAATGCCAGTTAAAGTAGGCTGATGCGAATGTGTCGACAGTTGCCGTCAGTTGGTCTTCCTCTCCCTGATGAGGCCCGCTGCATCCCGTCATAGCCATCAATGAGAGAAGTATCAGGCAATTGCCCGATAAACGTTTGAGTGAAAAAGGTTTCATGCTAATGTCTTTTGGCCTACAAAGATAATCGTTTTTTTCGTCATAACCCTTGATTTTACTATAATTGTGCTTTTAGATTAGCGCTTTTCAGCCGATAATGCACAATTCTGCATTCTTATTATTTGGTTTTGTGTGAAGATACTGGGCTGAACCTGGTTGCTGACAACTGAGAGCAGAACTGCTGACAACTGAGAGCAGAACTGCTGACAGCTGAGAGCAGAACTGCTGACAGCTGAGAGCAGAACTGTCGACAGCTGTCAGCACACATCTACCCTCGAACAACGTTTACTAATTTTTGATATCTTTTATAACCAAAGACAGAAAACAAAAAGGGGACATCGGCTATTTTCAGTGGGTTTGGGACTGTAATTAGGCTAATACTTATTTGCGCACACTAGCGCAAAGCGCGCAGAGAATCAGTATAATCCGATGCGCCATTATAGCCCGTCTTCGAGATAGAGTCTCAGCTATGCTCATCAACTTTTGAAAGACGTGCTTTTTGATCCATCCATCATGGCTATTGCTTTATTGTTGTTTTTTCGGTGAACGACTCCTTATTCATTGACCAGGTCGAGCATGATGCGTATGTCGCAGTTGGTTATTCCATAAATGAGGAATAACTGGCTGTCGTTGTCGAAGGCTTTGCGGAGGTCTTGCGTGCTCTTGGCCTTATAGTTCTTTAAGAGGATAACGGCATCACTGACTTTTCCCTGGAACCACTTGCTGTAAGCCGCATTGAGCCAATCCTGCGCAGCGTCTTCTCCCTTCGTGAGTATTCGGTCGTAGGTTTCCTCAGCCTTCTTTGCTTTGCCAAGGAGAAGGAGTCCCCAGGCCAAAGCCCGCTTCACATCGGTGTTGTCGGGATAGCTGAAGTCCAACTCATATAGTTTCTGCAGTCCTTCGTCAGCCTTTTCGGTCCACAGCAAGCAGATGCCCAGTCTGATCTGGTAAGACGCATTGTCGGGACAGAGCGTGCAGAGCCGGCGGTAGTAGTCGGCCGACTCGACGTAGTTGCCCTGTTCCATGCTGATCCAAGCCACTTTCGAGAGCGCGGCCTTATCTTCGGGCTTCTCCTTGAGAATGCGTTTGTAGTCTTCTGCAGCCTCTTTCGTCTTGCCTTGCTTCTCCAGCCATAGAGCTTTCATCCGGCGTTCGCCTATCGTGAGGGGCTCTTCGGCGTATCGGTCGACCACCTTGCCAAACAGGTCAAGGCGACGACGCTTGACCATAAACTGTTCCATCCTCACGGCCAACTGGCGCAAGGGCGTATGCAGAAACACCGGATGAATGAAGAAGAAGTGCTGCTCGTCCTTGGTGTAGTCGAACGGATTGTTGAAATCCTCCTTATGAATGTAGAGACGGAAGAAGCGATAGAGGCTTTGCAGATACATCAGGCGGATAAAAGCTGGCTTCGTGTGCATGCCTTCAGGTGTTCCGGGAGCAAACAATGCGTCGGAGCTGTTCAGCATCTCGCGCACGCCGGCAGGCAGCTGGTTGATGACCGACGAGAGGGCAAAGGCAAAGCTGTAGGAATCTGAATCGCAGAAGGGCGACACCGAGCTGATGCGCTCTATCAGTTGTCTGCCTCCGGGCAGCTTGGCGCAGACCTCGGCCAGGCTGGGATGGTCGGCCGTGAAGGGAGCAAACCAGTTGCTCAACACGTAGAAGAAGGCGAAGCGCTTCATGTGGGAGAATCCGCCGAAATAGATGTCGCTGCCGTTTTCCTGCATGTCGCGTATTCTTTTCATGCTCTTTTCCATCTCGTCCATCCGCTTGTCGAAGTCGTCGCCGTGGAGAATGTCTTCCAGCGAATCCTCCTCCTTCTCGTGGATGCCATTGCGGTCGATGGTGAAGTTCTGGTTCTTCATGATGCCCGGCATGATGTCTTTGCGGATCGTGGCCGTATCTTTGTCTACCTCGAAGCAGTAGACCACCTGCATCTGCATTTCCAACAACTGTCGGCAGCGCGACTCGTCGGCCGTGAAGGCGTCTATCCACTTCTGCATTTCGGGAAACAGGCGCGAGCAGTCGCAGTTGTTGTTCAGCGAGAGGGCCATTCCCACCAGTGCCCGCTGGCGCAACGTCTCATCGGCCGCGGTGAGCGCCACATGCACGAGCAGGTGGAACTTCTCCACGTCAAAGATGTTGATGCAGGAGAGCGTGATGGCCGACGTGAGCAAGAGGGCGTCGAAAGTGTCGATGGTGGGGGAGACGAGTATGTCGGCCCAGAATCTGAACTGGGCTTCTTTCCATTGGGGCGAAATCAGAATGGCGTCGAACAGACGGCTCAGCCAGTCGAAGTGTTCTTGATGGATTTGCTGGCGGCGCTGCTCGTCGGGGGTGAGCGAGAGCATGGCCGTATCCTGCACGAAGCCCTCAAGCCGGGCTCTGATCTCTTCCTCGCTGTCGCCAATGCCGCGGCAATTCAGGGCTGCGGTCATGTAGGATGTCTTGTGATGGAGATAAGACTGGAGAATGATGTCGTTGACCACGATAAAGAGCCGGCGCAGCAACTGGCGGTAGAGCATCTCGCGCTGGTTGTCGCGGTATCCACGCAGAACGAAGTCCTTCATCCGGTTGTAGTCCAGTCGGATATCTTCCAGTCGCTCGTCGCCGTGAAGAGAGGTGTAGTTGGCGAACGCCTCGTCGAGGACTCTCAGGGCTTGTCCCAAGTCCTCTGATTCCAATATGCATGCGCGCACTTCGTTGAGTGAGTAGAGTTCTTCCATATCTTTGTCTCCTTTCATCATTTTACTTGAATGTGTTGGTATCTCAGCCGCGGCAGGGCCTTGACGGTCTTGTCGTTGCAGCCGCAATACTTCTGGATGATACCACTGTAGTGGGCGATGCCGTGGGCATTGATGCTGTCAACGGCCTGATTGTAGGCAGAGATGAAGTCGGCTATCTGCTTCTTCCGCGCCTTGTCGTCCCATGCCTGCTGGCGGAAGGCCAGGGAGCCTAAGTGGAATCCCGCTTTCTGCGAGTCGTAGAGCAGGTTGGCACCGAACAGCCGGGCCTGAGTGGCTTGAGGCTCGGTGAACCAGAGGGCGTCCATCTCGTTGTTGAGCAGCATCTTCAGCCGCAGCTTCACGTCGTTGAATTGCACGCGGTACACCGTGCCTTGCGTCTTCACGCCTTTCAAGGCTACGTCGGTGAGATAGTCGGTGGCTGAATAGCGCGTCATGGCCACCATCTTGTTGCCGAGTTGTTTCACCTCGAATATTCTTGCCTTGGGATTGCCGTAGAGCTGCCAGTAGGCGTTGGTCGTGGCGATTCGCTTCACGGCGATGCCTTTCTTCTCGATGTTTTCCAGGCGTTTAATGTCGGTCACCATGCCTTCAATGCTTCCTCCGATGAAGGCTGTGTCGTTGTCGAGCTGGGAGTTGCGCATCTTCAGTCTGATGTCGGAGCCTGTCATCTTGAAGAGACTGTCGTCCTGGGCAATAAACAGCGGCAGACAGTCCATCGTGGGCAGGGCACCGATCTTCAGCGCCGCGCGGTTGGCGCGCACCTGCTTCTCATATTCAGCTCTTGTACGGGCAATACGGGTTTGCCGCGATTCGCCGCACGAACTGATCAATAGCAATAATGCAAGTGAGAGTATGTAGATAAAAGACTTTTTCATATCCAGAACAGTCACCCTTCTCTGAGATTATTAGTCATGCGATATTAGCGGATGCAAAAGTAGCAATAATTTTTTGAGTTCCAAAATTAATTATTACTTTTGTAGAACACAAAATACAGAAGATGGCAAAAGACAAAATCGCATACGTGTGTTCCAACTGCGGGCAGGAGTCGCAGAAATGGATGGGCCGCTGCCCTAATTGCGGGCAGTGGAACACCTTCAAGCAGATACGAGTGGCAGCCGACAACGGTGCGGCCGCGGCAAGCAATGCAGCCATGGCCCTCAACAGCCATCGCCGTCAGGCCCTGGGCGGCCACCGACCGGTGAAACTGCGGGATGTATCGGCTATGGATGAGCCCCGCATCGACATGCACGACAGCGAACTCAACCGCGTGCTGGGCGGCGGACTCGTCAAGGGAAGCATCGTGCTCCTGGGCGGTGAGCCAGGTATCGGCAAGAGTACGCTGCTCTTGCAGACGATACTCCACCTGACCGACCGTAACGTGCTCTACGTGAGTGGCGAGGAAAGCGCCCATCAGATAAAGCTGCGCGCCGACCGTCTGGCCGAAGACGGCAACCTGCCCGACACGATCACGCTGCTCTGTGAGAACTCCTTGGAAAATATTTTTAAGGAGATAGAGGGCGTAAAGCCCGACATTGTCATCGTCGACTCTATACAGACCGTCAGCACGGAGACCGTCGACAGTTCGCCCGGCAGCATCACCCAGGTGCGCGAGTGTGCGGCGGCTTTGCTCCACTTTGCCAAGACGAGTGGTACGCCCGTGATTCTCATCGGACATATCAATAAGGAAGGAACTCTGGCCGGACCAAAGATTCTCGAGCATATCGTCGACACAGTCATCCAGTTTGAGGGCGACCAACATTATATGTACCGTATCTTGCGATCCATCAAGAACAGATTCGGCAGCACGTCGGAACTGGGAATCTACGAGATGCGGCAGAACGGATTGCGCCAGGTGAGTAATCCGTCGGAACTGCTCCTCACCCAAGACCACGAAGGGCTGTCGGGAATAGCCATTTCGTCGGCAGTAGAGGGTATTCGGCCTTTCCTCGTAGAGACGCAGGCCCTCGTGTCGTCGGCGGCCTACGGTACGCCGCAGCGCTCGGCAACCGGATTCGACCAGCGACGGCTCAACATGCTGTTGGCTGTGCTCGAGAAGAGAGTAGGCTTCAAACTGATGCAGAAAGACGTGTTCCTTAATATTGCCGGCGGACTGCGCGTGACGGATATGGCAATGGACTTGAGCGTTATAGCCGCCGTATTGTCGAGCAACGTCGATACAGCCATCGAGACGGGATGGTGCATGTGTGGCGAAGTGGGACTCTCGGGCGAGGTGAGGCCCGTCAACCGCATCGAACAGCGAGTTGCCGAGGCCGAGAAATTGGGCTTCAACCACATTCTGCTCCCCGCTTATAACATGAATGGCTTCGACCCGCGCAAATACAACATCCAGCTGCATCCGGTGAAGAAAGTGGAGGAAGCCCTGAGAGAACTTTTTGGATAAAGGATAAATCATCATAAAACAATATTTTTATAAATGAAAGATTCAGCCATCATCGTAAGCGGAGGTATGGACAGCGTCACTCTGCTCTACGACAAGCAAGAGGAGATAGCACTTGGCATCTCGTTCAACTACGGCAGCAACCACAACAAGAAAGAACTCGCTTTTGCCCGTCTGCATTGTGAGCGGTTGGGCATAAAGCATATCGTCATCGATCTCGACTTTATGCCCAAGTATTTGAAGAGCAGCCTGCTTGAGGGGGCCGATGCCATTCCCGACGGCAACTACGACGACGAGAACATGAAGTCGACGGTTGTGCCTTTCCGCAACGGCATCATGCTCAGCATTGCCGTGGGAATAGCCGAAAGCCATAACCTGAAGAAAGTATATATAGCCAACCATGGCGGCGACCATGCCATCTATCCCGACTGCCGTCCGGAGTTTATCAAGGCCATCGACGCAGCCGCAAAGGCCGGCACTTACATCCATGTCAGCGTGGAGGCACCCTATACCAACTGGCGAAAAGAAGACATCGCCCTGCGAGGTCATGAGCTGGGCATCAACTATGCCGAGACATGGAGCTGCTATAAGGGCGGCGAGAAGCATTGTGGCACTTGTGGCACATGCCGTGAGCGAAAAGAGGCTTTCCGGCTGGCCCATCTTGAAGACCCGACAGCATACGAGCAATGAAGCGCGACTCCTCGATCTCCATCTGCAAGGGACTGGCCATCATACTCATGGTGATAGGACACGCTGAGGCTCCCGGGCACATGCCGCTGTTTTTCATCACGGCAGGCTATTTCTTCAATCTCAAATACCTCAATGATGAGGCGACTTTTGTAAAGCGACGTCTCAAAGGATTATATGTGCCGTTCGTAAAATGGGCGCTTTTCTTTCTCGTCATTCACAATTTGATGTTCAAATGGGGTATTCTCAACGAGAAATACGGCAACTTCCAAGGTGGTGTGACTCATCCTTTTTCGTGGCATCAGTTGCAGCAAAACTTCTGGAACATCATCACTTCCATGGGAGGCTACGATGAGTTCCTAGCAGGCGCCTTCTGGTTCTTCCGGGCTTTGCTGGTGGCCAGCATTCTGTTCCTGGTTCTCTACAAACTGGGAGTCCTGGCCGATAAGAAGCTTTGTCGGCTGTTCAATAAGTCTTGGAGCGATTGTCAGGCTTCACCAGCTACTGCCTTGCGCATTGGCAGCGGCATCGTTGTCGTGCTTTTCTTGGTCATGATATGGAAAAGTTCCGAGCAGTTGCGCATCATCACCCTTGTTCAGGGAGGCGACCGCGACCTGATGGGCTGCATGTTCTTCGGTATAGGATTCCTGTTGCGCTATGGATTGAAGCGAATTCCTCAGTCGTGGTGGCTAACGCTGGCCTATGCGGCCGTGGTGGCTGCCGGAGCAAAGTGGTTTACGGCCTCGATGACCTTCCGCATCAGCCTGCATCACGTTCTGGCTCTTCCCGTTCCGGCATTGCTTGGCTTCCTCATGACTTACAACATCAGCACGCTGATCAATCGGCGCGACAACGTGTTGAAGCGCTTCTTGGTCTATTGCGGCGACAACACGCTTTGCGTCTTCGTCTTCCATATCGTGGCGTTCAAGGTGGTCAGCCTGATCAAGATCTGGTACTACGGTCTGGACTGGCTGCAGATAGGCTGCCACATGGTCATTCATGAGCACTCGCAGGAGGACTTGTTTTGGATCTTCTACAGCATCGTCGGCGTGGGTCTGCCGCTGGGCGTAAACTATCTCTACCATAAATTGCGAACCCGAGTTTGCAGAAATGCTTCAATTGAGAGATAAAGAGAAAAAAACTCCGGTCGAAAGAGATATTATACAATCTTTTTTGTAATTTTGCAATGACAATCGATCAATTCAACTTTGCCGGTCACAAGGCAATCGTTCGTGTGGACTTCAATGTTCCATTGGATGACAAGGGTAATGTAACAGACGACACCCGTATCCGCGGTGCTCTCCCCACACTGAAGAAGGTGCTTGCCGATGGCGGTGCTCTCATCATGATGAGCCACATGGGCAAACCCAAGGGTAAGGTAAAGCCTGAGCTTTCCTTGTCTCAGATTGTAAAGAACGTCAGCGCAGCTTTGGGCGTTGATGTCAAGTTCGCCAAGGATGCCGGCAATGCCGACGCAGAGGCTGCTGCCCTGAAACCGGGTGAGGCTCTGCTGCTTGAGAACCTTCGTTACTATCCCGAGGAGGAAGGCAAGCCCGTAGGCGTAGAGAAGGGTACTCCCGAATATGATGCCGCAAAGGCTGAGATGAAGGAGCGTCAGAAGGCTTTCGCCAAGAAGCTCGCTTCTTATGCTGATGTCTACGTGAACGACGCTTTCGGTACAGCTCACCGCAAGCACGCTTCTACAGCCGTTATCGCCGACTATTTCGACGCTGATCACAAGATGCTCGGCTACCTCATGGAGAAAGAGGTGAAGGCCATCAATAACGTCATGAAGAATGCTCAGCATCCCTTCACTGCCATCATCGGCGGTTCTAAGGTAAGCTCTAAGCTGGGCGTCATCAAGAACCTGCTCGACAAGGTGGACAACCTGATCATCGGTGGTGGTATGGGCTATACCTTCATCAAGGCTCAGGGCGGTCACATTGGTGACTCTCTGCATGAGGATGACCTGATTCCCGAGGCTCTCAACGTGATGAAGGAAGCTAAGGAGAAGGGTGTAAACTTGAGTCTTTCTGTTGCTACCATGTGCGGCCGCGAGTTCAAGAACGATACCGAGATCAAGGAATTCCCCATCAACGAGATTCCCGACGGCTGGGAGGGTATGGATGCTTCTCCCGAAAGCTTGGCCAACTGGAAGAAGATTATCCTTGCTTCGAAGACAATTCTGTGGAATGGTCCTGTTGGCGTGTTCGAGTTCGAGAACTTCGCTCACGGAACTGGTGAGATTGCCAAGACTGTGGCTCAGGCTACTCAGGAGAATGGCGCTTACTCACTCATCGGTGGTGGCGACTCTGTAGCAGCCATCAACAAGTTTGGTCTGGCCGACAAGGTATCTTATGTCTCTACTGGCGGTGGTGCTATGCTCGAGGCCATCGAGGGTAAGGTGCTTCCTGGTGTTGCTGCCATTACCGGCGAGAAGTAATTCCACTCATTTCAAAGCAGTCTGCGGGGCCAGCGCCCTGCAGTGATTTCATGGTAAAAGAACATAATTTGCAACATTAATATCTGAACAATCCCAGCTGTCACAAAGGCGGTTGGGATTGTTTCATAAGTTTTTCGGTTCTACAGTCCATGAGATCTTTCTCTATTATGAATCACAACTTATAATATGGATTGGTTAATCAGTTTATTCACCAACACGAATTCGGTGGCCCATATAGCTTTGCTCTATGCCATAGTTATTTTTGTTGGTGTCTATTTAGGAAAGATTAAAATCGGAGGAATCTCGCTGGGCGTGAGCTTCGTGCTGTTTGCCGGTATTTTTGCCGGCCACATCGGTTTCACCGGCCCCACAGATATTCTCAACTTCCTTCAGGATTTCGGTCTTATTCTATTCGTCTTCTGTATTGGTTTGCAGGTAGGTCCTGGCTTCTTCGAGAGTTTCCGTAAGGGAGGTATTGAGCTCAACATGCTCTCATGCCTTATCATCCTGCTCAACATCGGTGTGATGTTCGGTTGCTACTATCTCTTCTTCGATACGAGCAATGCCACCAACCTGCCGATGATGGTGGGTACGCTCTATGGTGCCGTCACCAACACGCCTGGTCTTGGTGCCGCCAATGAGGCTTTGACCAACGTGTTCCCCAAAGGCAACGTTCCGCAGATCGCATCGGGTTATGCCTGTGCCTATCCTCTGGGTGTGCTGGGCATTATCGGTGCTACGATTGCCATACGCTACATCTGCCGCGTCAGCCTCGATAAAGAGGAGGATGAGCTGAAGCGCGATGAGGAGGAAGACCCGCATGCAAAGCCCCACACGATGTATATCCGTGTGGCCAACTCTTATATTGCCGGCCGAACGCTGAAGCAGATCACTGAATTCCTTAACCACGACATCGTCTGCACCCGCATGCTCCACAATGGTGAACTGATCGTTCCCAACCGGGATACGGTGCTGGAGATGAACGATGAGATTCATGTGGTGTGCGCTGAGGCTGATGCTGAAGCCGTGCAGGCCTTCATTGGTCCGGAGATTCAGGTGCACTGGCCTGAGGAAGATAAGGATCAGCCCATGGTTTCGCGTCGTATCATCATCACCAATTCGGCCATGAACGGTAAGACGCTGGGCAAGATGCACTTCTCAAGCATCTACGGAGTCAACGTGACGCGTATCACCCGTCAGGGCATGGACCTCTTTGCCAACCGCGACCACCGCTTCCTCGTGGGTGACCGCATCATGGTGGTTGGTCCGGAAGACAATGTCAACCGCGTGGCTGAGCTCATGGGTAACTCTACAAAACGACTCAATGCGCCCAATATCGCTACCATCTTCGTCGGTATCACCTTGGGTATTCTCTTCGGTAGCATTCCTTTCGCTATCCCCGGAATGCCTGTGCCTTTGAAGTTGGGTATCGCTGGCGGTCCGTTGCTTATCGCTATCTTCATCGGTCGCTATGGCTACAAGATCCACTTGGTGACTTATACCACAACGTCGGCCAACCTGATGCTGCGTGAGATAGGTCTTGTGCTCTTCCTTGCCAGTGTGGGTATCAAGGCTGGAGCAGGATTCTGGGATACGGTCGTTCAAGGTGACGGATTGAAGTATGTGGGAACTGGTTTCCTCATCACTATCATCCCCATTTTGATTGTTGGCCCGTTGGCCCGTATGAAGTACCACTTCAACTATTTCACCATCATGGGTATGATAGCCGGTACTTATACCGACCCCCCTGCATTGGCTTATGCCAACCAGCTGTGTTCTAAGGAGGCTCCTGCCGTTGGATATTCCACGGTTTACCCCTTGAGCATGTTCCTGCGCATCTTCACGGCAGAGATTATAGTCCTCTTCTGTTGTGGCGCGTAGGCGGATCCTAGCCAGAAGGATTTTTCTATAAGAGAAGGCCATTCTGCTTATTCTTGCAGAATGGCCTTCTTGATGTATTGCATGACCGTGAACAGAACACATGTGTCGTCGTATACGGATCTTCGTCTGCTGTTGACCACATAGAATGAGATGCTCGTCCTAAGGGTAGGACTGAAAGCAATCACTTTTCATGTAGTGAAATGGTTGAGCTTGAAAAGGGAAATGTGAATTTTTAGGCAAAATAAAATGTCTCCCTCTTCGCAGAGGAAGACATCCCTTCAATAGGTATTAGTTTTCTTTTAAGGTAAAAAGATTGTATTCAGGATAACAGTTGCAAAGGTAAGAATTTTTTTTATACTACCCAACAATATTTATCAATAATTTCGAAGAAAACCAAAATTATTTTAGTTCCCATGGTCCGGATGGTAGCTTACGGCGTAAAACGTCGGCTTCAAAATCCTTTCCGATGACAATTCCGTAGGAACGCAACACCTGCTCGACGGTGATTCGGGCCAGCTCCGGGTGGTTGTTTTCCTCGCTCAAGTGACACAGCCATACGTGGCGAAGGTTGTGGGTGGCATAGTTGGCCAATGCTTCTCCGCATGCATGATTGCTCAGATGGCCGATTCCACTTTGAATGCGCTCTTTAAGATATTGGGGGTAGTGTCCTGCCAGAAGCATTTCCTCGTCATAGTTTGCTTCAATGATGAGGTAGTTTGCCTTGGCAATGTAAGGTTGCATCTCTTCAGTGACGTGTCCTACGTCTGTCATGATGCAGAAGCATACGTCACCGTGCGTGATGCAGTAGCCCACGCAGTCCATGCTGTCGTGGGGAACACCGAAGGGAGTCACGTGGAACTCGCCCACTGTGAAAGGCGTTCCCTTCTCGATGACCTTAATTCGTTCGGGACTAATCTTCTGTCTGACGCAATAATTGCGGTCTATGCCCACGTGAACACGATGGGTGGCATAGACCGGCAGGCCGTAGTCGCGGCTTAAGGAGCCAATCGATTTCACGTGATCGGCATGATCGTGGGTGATGAGAACGTTGTGGATGCTCGACAGGGAGAGACCGAAGTCCTTGAAATGCTTCTTCAAAGCCCTTACTCCGATGCCGGCATCAATGAGCAGGGCGTCTGTATCGGAATACAGATAATAGCAGTTTCCGCTGCTTCCACTGCCAAAACTAATGAACCTCAGCATAATGACAAAAATCTTTATACAAAGATACACATTTCTAATGGTTATAGCAAAGGGCTCGTCAGTATTTAGTTTCAATTAACAGAAGCGGGATTGTGTTCTGAAAGGGTGGGAGAGTGTAATCCCGAATGACATGAAAAAGCCATCTTCCTGCGCCCGCAATTATAGGGCAAGCAGAAAGATGGCCTTTTCTTGTATCTTCCTTCATCAGAATCTGGTCTCTGAAACGAGGCTGCTTATTGTATTCCAGTCTTCAGAAACTGACTGAATTCGTCGTTGTAGCCGTTGAACACATTGATGTCCACCAGTCCGTGGATGCCCCTGACCTTTCCGTCTTCGCAGAGTTGCCAGATGGCCAGACGAATATCAGGTTTGTATTGTCCATATCGGGCTATCCATACGGGATAGTTCTTCTTCACGTCGGGTGCTAGGGGAAGATATCGGTTGACGAATATCTGACTCACGTAGAGTATGGGACGGGTTCCCGTTTGCTGTTCCACGGTTCTGAGCCATGCCTTGATATTGGTCCACATAACGTTGACGCCACCGCAGGCTTCTATCTGCTTCTTGGTGGGCTCTACGTCGAGCACTGGTGGCAAATCGCCTTTCTTGAAACTGCTGTTCCGGAGGAAGAAACGTGCCTGGTCGGAACCGCGGCTTCGAAGCGAGAAAAAGTGATAGGCGCCGACGTGGAGTCCATGGCTGCGAGCGCCGACATAGTCGGCATGGAAGTAGGCATTGCGCAGCGTGGCTCCCTCGGTGGATTTGATGAACACGAAGCGCACGGGATAGTCTACCGAGCCCTTGATGCGCTTCTGGCTTCTTGAGCCGAGATGCGTGATGCGCAGGTTGCTCCAGTCGATGCTATAGCGATTCTTGCCTTTCTCATGCTGATATTTAGAGATGTCGATGCCGTAGATGCGGTTGGAAGTATAGGTCAGAACTTCACCTTTATATACATCGTGCTGCCACTCTCCGGCTCGCATGGGCTTGTGAGGATTGAGGGCAAATCCCCAGTTCTCGCGCTCGTCATTGGTCCAGTTGCCTTCGTAGTAGCTGCCGTCGTAGCCTCTGTATAGGCCATGACCGTTGGCGATGCCATAGCGGTTGACTTCTCCTACGTACACTCCGGCTGAGTCGAAGCGGATGGCGCTGCGCAGCGTGTCGGAGTCAAAGATGCCATAAATATATCGGCCCAGCGAGTCTGTGGCCTCACAGTAGCCGTTCTTAACGTGCCAAGGCTTGGCATTGCGGGGCTTTTCCCAAGGCCAGAGGAACAGTCGGGCTGTGGAAGGTGTCTTGTGTGAGAGCAGACGCAGATAAACATCCTTCCCATCCATCCTCTCAAGTTCGCAAGCCTCACGCTTGGTTTTGCCGCTGTCGGTGATATAGATAGCGGTGTATTCGTTCACGAGAGATATGCTGATGCGTGAATTCTTGTTCTTCTCCAGTAGTGCTTGTATAGCGGTGAGCCGGTGAGTGGTGGAGTCCAGTCGGTTCTTGTAGTTGGCCACAATGTGATAGCCTTCGTCGATGACGCTGTGTACGCGCATGTAGTATCCCAGTTCGTCGAGCTCATGATTGGCAACGCGCAGAATAGAGTCCATGGCTGTCTGTTGCTTGTTGGCGAGCAGGCGTGCGTTGCCTTTCCATTTTATGTTGTTGGGATTGGTCTTTACGGCAGGCATGCTCGTCCGGATTCTGCCCAAACAAGAGGGAAGAACAGAGATGGCGTTGTAGAAACGTCCTTGCTGATACTGCGGAATGACGCGGATGGAATCTTTTGTGGCCGAGATACCGCGCATGGTAGAGTCAGTGTTGAAGCCAGTGAAGTAGAATGCGGGCTTATCGTTGAAGCTAACGGTATAGTACTGTCTCACTTCGAGGCGTACAAGAGTGTCGGCGCTCTTTTGTGCACGTTGGCCCATGTTGTGGAGCAACCATGCCGCGAGAACGAGTATAATGATGATGATGGTCGTGGCGAATAGCGCTGTACGGCGGTTGAAAGAATGGTGAGTGTTGTTGATGAATCGTGCCTTCATTTTGCTGTAACTCTATCTTTAGATACAATCTTCTTAAATCGACTGCAAAAATAATCTTTTTAGATATGATAACAAAAAATCTTTCTTTCTTTTTTTCGTTTAATTTTTTTTCATTACCTTTGTCAAAAAACCTAAGCTATGCAAGATAAGGACCAGCAACTTACGATTGACAAATACATAGACCCCATAGAATTGTCTGAAATGGACAAGTTCGTATGCATGGAGATGGGACGGCAGATTCACCGCTACATCAAGGCTATGCGCGGGTCTGTCAACATGATGTACCGCTTTGAAGAGCAACTGAAAACGCTCACCATTCCTGAGCGCGAAGAGGCAATAGCCAGATATATTGACCTCAACCGCAAGGTAGTGAGCGGCTTGGACTTCAGAATGATTGTGGCGAGGGCAATGGCCAATTATTGCGACTCGTTTGACTATCTTGACAGTATGCTCCACAATGAGCAGAAGTTTGAGAGCTATATGAAACGGATCTATAAGAAGTACATCCAGTTTCATGAGGTGTTTGAGGAGAATGGCAAGTTTGGAATCCGTGACCACAAGGGCCGTGTACTTGTGCATCCTCTCTACGACTTCCTTCGCACGTGCTATGTCTACGTAGACGACTTGCGCACGATGCCTGTCATTGCCCAGCGCGATGGCAAGATGGGACTTATTCTTCCCGATGGGAAAGACACCGTTGAGGCTCCTTTCATCTACGACGACATCTCGCTCCGTGATGAGCCACCATATTTTGAAGCCACCAAGGACGGCAAGATTGTCCTGTTGGATGCATAAAAAACGTGAACGATTCTGATTTCTTCTGTGCAGGGTGAAGTCAGAATCGTTTTTTTTGTCTTCCTGCAACCCCTTTTGCATAAGGCTTATAGAGAATTTGCCTGTGGCTATTGGCCGTATAAGACTGCTCATAATACCAACTCCATGAAGACATAGTCGCAGATAACGGTTCACATTTCATGTTGTCTTTTAGCGTATGAAAGGGAAGACTAAGTCTTTGCTATTCTGTGGATATAGCGAATCTCGCCTGTCGATCTTGTGATTTGCGCTCATGTCCATGCGGTTCTTTCAATCGGTTTTCTGCGTTCTCCAATGACGATCTTCCCGTTTTCAGACTACGATTTCATCTTTATTCGTGTTCATTTTTCCCATCTTTCTATTAGTGATAATCCACTTGTACATCCACATAAAATAAGCCCTTGGACAGAACTCGCTGTCCAAGGGCTATTGGTTCATCAATTATCAAGTCTCTTGTGGTTTAATTTACTCTGTTATAGATGCAGACTTACATCCACGCCCATTCTGAAGGGATTGCCACGCTGGGCGAACCAGAAGCTCTTGCCTGTGGCAGCGCTTTCGATGGCAAACGTGTTGTAGTGGGTCTGCGTCAGGTTCTGTCCCCAGACATTGATTCTTACTCTTCCGAAATCTGCTGCAAGGTGGGCGCCCAGCACTCCGTAGAACTTCTGGTATACAGTGTTGGCCTCATCCCAGTAGGTCTTGCCTTGACCGTTGAAGTTGGCTCCCAGCGTGAGACTTCTCAAGCAGTTTCCACCGAAATCGAAGCGATAGTCGGCCGAAGCAGCCAAGGTATGCTGTGGGATGAAGGGAACGCGATTGTCTTTATAATCAATCTCCGTCATATTTCGGCCCACGCGCACGCTGTCGGTATATTCCTTGAAGGCGGCATGCGTGAGACCGTAGCTCATCATATAGCTCAAATGGTTGTCGAAGGCATTGCCGCGGAGCGTAGCTTCCACACCGCAACTGTAGCTCTTGGCGGCGTTGGTCATCATGCGGCCGAAGCCATAGTTGCCTGCCATTTGCGAAACTTGCTGATTGCGCACCTGCATATAGAAGGCCGTCAGGTCGAAGTGGACGCTGTTGTCGAAGAGATTGAGATGCATTCCTGCCTCATAGTTCCAACTCGTCTCCGGCTTATAGCTCACGGTTTTGGCGATATTGTCGAGCTGGGCGGCGTCGATGGGAATCTCGTAGTCGCCGCGCTGTGAGCTGTTCTGCTGCAGCATGGTGGACAGAATGTCGGAGAACATCTGAATGTTGTAGCCTCCGGCCCGATAGCCTTTGCTCACCGTGGCATAGACGTTGCTGCCTGCACGGTCGAAGCGGTAGTTGAGGCTGAACTTGGGCAGCAGCTGATTGTAGTCGTTATGGCGCTTGTCGGCGAGGGCTACAGAGAGATTCTGTGTTGCCGCACGCCCCATGACGCTCACCTGGGTCACCATCTTTGCCGATGTAGCGTAGTCGAGCGATACGTGGCTGTAGTCATATCGGAGTCCGAGTGTAGCCGTTAGTCGGTCCGTGATGTCGAAGGCTGACTCGTGGTAGAAGCCGAGATTGTATACAGGTGTGCGGAACAGGCCGGGAATGGTCTGCAAGTCGGAGTTGACCTCTACGCCACCAGCTTTCTCAATAGCAGCCTGAGCCGCAGCCATGGCCTGCTCCTGCGTGAGTCCGCGCTGCATCATCTGCTGGGCCATGGCGTTGACCATTGCGTTGTACATGGCTGTCTGGATGTTGCCGCCGAGGAACTTGTCCATCTCTTCCTCCATATACACCGGCGCATTGGTCTTCAGCCACTGTGCGGAGAAAAAGCCGCCGAGTGTCCAATGCCAGAAGCTGGGGCGGTTGCTCTTTAGTGAAAGCTCCTGGGTGAAGGCGTTCTGGAACTGGCGCTCCTCCATATACATATAGTCGGCTGGCATATAGTCGATGTCCATCCGCATGTAGTCCTTCAAGTATTGATAGGAGGATACGGAATAGAAGTCGAACCAGTTGCCACGGAAACCAATGTTCAGACCTGTATTGACGATATTGCGGCGGTAGAAGCCCTGATGGTTGGAAGCTGGTGAGGCAGCGCGTCCCGATTCCATATCAAGCTGGCCGTAGGGGAAACCGTTCTGCCAAGTGTACTGGTAGTCGCCAAGGAGCGAGATGTTCCAACGGTCAGACGGAGCCCAGACCAGCTTCATGCGGCCTCCCGCTTCCTTGATTTTGTCGGCACGAGTGCCCAGGGTGACATTGCGGAAGAAGCCGTTCTGGCTGTTGTAGAAGCCGCCTGCCATCAATCCTACTTTGTTGCCCAGTCGGCTATAATTGGAAATCTGATAGTTCTGGTAGCCATGCGAACCGCCTCCAGCCTGGATGTCTGTTCCCTGATAGCGGAGGGGATTGCGGGTATAGACTCTGACAAGTCCGCCTTCGGTGTTCATTCCGTAGAGGGTGCCCTGGGGGCCGCGCAGCACGTCAACGCGCTCCACATCATAGAAATGCGTGTTGAAGGCGCTCTTGCTCATCAAAGGGATTCCGTCTACATAGATGCCTACGGCTGGCGCGTTGATGCGCGAACCGATGCCACGAGAGTAGATGGACGAAGTATAACGCGATCCGTAATAGGGCATCGTGAAGTTGGGTGTATAAGATGAGAGACTGCGGAGGTCGTCTACATGGTAGCCGGCCATCTCGTTTCCGGAGAACATCGAACTGCTGAGCGATTGTCGACGCAGCAGAAGTTGCTCCTTGGGCTGGGCCACCACATAGACGGCATCCAAATCGTATACTCTTGATGAATCGGACAGCGACGGGTTGTCGACGCTGACATCGGCCATAGCGGGGAGTTGGCTGCCTGCCAACAAGGCCATAGCGATTAAACGTAGGGGCTGTCCCCAGTGTGTTTTGTGTTCTTGCTGCATTTTTCTCATAATCTGTTGCAAATTTAAGGATTCATTACAAATCCGGCAATCCTAATAAATGAGGAAAATGCAAGAAAAACGAAAGTGTTCAGCTTATCGTGCAACAGCCGACTCCCTATAAACTAAACGCAGAAGGCAGATTCTTCCTATTCATTCATCATGCCGCAATGAGGGCAGCGGCCCTTACGACGGAGCAGAGCACCGCAATTGCCACAGATATAGACGTAGCGGCTGTGGCGATAGTATTGGCGGAGGGCAAACCACAGATAGACGAAGAACAGAGGAATACCTATATAATATAATGTGGTGAGCGAGAAGACAATGTAGTCGAAGGCACACACGGCCGCCAATCCGGCACTATAGAGCACAGCCTCTCCTGCTGGAAGCTGGTGGCGGGCATCGTCGACAGCGGCCAGTCCAACAATCAGCATCAGCCAGACAGAGATGAGAAACACCTCCATGATGGGCGGTTGGGAGAAGGGATTCAGTGTGGGATGATAATAGAACTGCTGCCACAAATCGGGTACGTACATCTGGATGAGGGCATAGAGGGCAGCACTGAATGCTACGAGCAGACAGAGGAACGTGGGATAGAACGAGCGGATGTCGTTGAAATGAACAAAATGGGCGTTCTGCGAATAGATCTTCCGAACAAGATAGAACAGCGAGATGACCACGATGATGATAAGGAAGATGAGCAGATGGACGTCGGAGAAGGTGGAGATGAACTGGGAGATGGGGTCGTCGGGCACCACCTTCTTGATCATTCTCGACTCATGCACCCATCCAAAGCGGTAGTCGGCCGTGGCGAGCTGCACCCAGATGGAGTCTGTCGGGTCGTTGGGAAGCTTACGGATGTCGGCCACCACTACGTGCTGGTGCTTGTGGATGGCAAAAGAGTCGATAGGCAGATGAGAGATATATTCTTCCGGCTGCTGACGGATGAGCATGATGGAGTCGCTCTTCACCACGAAGTTGTAGCCATTGGTGTAGTGATGGGTGGAGGCGAAGGATATGGAATCCATTTGGCGCTGAGTGTAGTTGGCGCGCTGGGGAAGCGCGCCCGACATGCGAGGCTTGTGCGAATAGCAGCCTGCCAACGTTATCGAAGCTACAAACAGGAGTAGGATATGGATGATCTTATTCTGCATAGATGTTCATCTGACATTCGTTGCAATTAAACTCCAAGCGGAAACGGCGACCGTCGCCCAGCCGCAGCGTGAGGGGCTCATGCCAAGTGGGGCGCTGTCCGCCACGCTTGACGCAATATCCCAAAGAGTAGCGCAGGCAATGACGGCACTGCATCACCAGCGGACGGGCGCTGGCGGCCTGGCGGTCGAGCTCGAAAGCTTCGGCCGGATGGGCCAGTCCTTCCGACTGATAGAACGCCCTTGCCTCCTGGTTGGCGATATTATAAAGATAGGGGAAGGCCGAATATTCGGGTTGCCAGACGGCAGCAGGGCTCTGCTCACGGGCGGGAGACTCGGGACGCGACGCGAGAAGGGCTTCATCCCACTGGCGCGAGAAGTTCTCCACGCAGGAACGGCGAAGCTCTGAGAGCAGACTGTTGGGAACAAACCACTGGTCAGCTCCCTCTTCCACCTGAAAGTCGTCGCAGACGTAGGGCGTGTCGCCCAGTTTGGTCAGCTGTCGGCGGATGTTCTCTCCCTGCGGACGCTTGGCCTGCTGATGGTCGAAAGCCACAGCAGCCTCGGCCTGGCATGGGAAAGCAGCCTGGCGGCAACTCATCTTCAGGATGAATCCATCGGGAGTGAGTCCGAAGGTGAGGCCTACGGGAACATGGCGCTCTGCCGTCTTGCCCTGCAGAATCTTTTCAAAGGCCACGTCGTTGTTGCGATACAGGGCAAGTCCTGGCCGCAGGTTGCCCGGCATCTTGTAGGGATAGAGTCTGTTGCCCACGGCGCGGTTTACCCGGAATCCCTCCAGCCGATGGTCGTTGGTGATGAAGCAGAGTCCGTCGCCATTGCTGAAGGCTGCCGTACCGGCCACATTGAAGGAGTCGCGGCGCACCTCTTTCACGTGACCAACGTACTCGCCCAGTGCCTTTGGTGTGTCGAAACTGGCGATGTCGGGCTGACGGCCACGTAAGAAATAAGTAGTATATCCCCGGTTGAAGGTCTTTTTCAAGTCGGGAGTGAAATGGTATTCTACCCGTCCTGCAGAGGCGCGGCGGTAGGTCTCGGGATGACGGCTGACCAGTTCGTCCAGTCGGCGCGAGTAGGCCGAGACAACATTCTTCACATAGTCGGCATCCTTCAGCCGGCCCTCAATCTTGAAGGCGCAGACGCCCGACTGGGCAAGCGACTCGAGATTGTCGATCTGGCACATATCCTTGAGCGAGAGCAGATGGCGGTCGTGCTCCACCACGCGGTTGTCGGCATCGATGAGGTCGAACGTCATGCGGCAGAACTGGGCGCAGGCGCCGCGATTGGCCGAGCGCTGGAAGCAATACTGCGAGGCATAGCAGACGCCCGAATAGCTGACGCAGAGCGCTCCGTGGACAAAGGCCTCAAGCTCCACGTCGGGCTCGGCCTGATGGATGGCGGCTATCTCTTCGGCCGAAAGCTCGCGGGCCAGCACCACCCGGTTGAATCCCTGCCGATGGAGCCAACTCACCTTCTCGGCCGTGCGCGTGTCGCACTGCGTGGAGGCGTGGAGCGACATGCCCAACTGCCGGAGCTTCTGGGCCAGCGGAGAGCCATCGGTGAGGCGCGCCAGCAGTCCCATGTCCTGAATGAGCAATGCGTCGACGCCCGCATCGGCCAGCTCGCTGACCAGCCGCAGGGTGTCGTCCATCTCGTTGTCGTAGACGATAGTGTTGACGGTGGCATGCACTTTCACGGCGAACCGGTGGGCATACTGGCACAGACTGCGGATGTCGTCGATGCTATTGCCTGCGGCGGCACGGGCTCCGTGGTGGTCGGGACCAATATAGACCGCGTCGGCACCATGGTCGACGGCAGCGATTCCACATTCCAGATTTTTGGCGGGTGCCAAGAGTTCGAGGGTTTGCATAGCCTTGAAGGATTATTCGATTTCGTTGATGTTGTAGGGGGTCTCCTGATAGACGTAGTAGTTGATCCAGTTGCTGAAGAGCAGGTTGGCATACGACCGCCACGTCACGCGCGGACCTTTGGCCGGGTCGTCGTCGATGAAGTAGTTTTTGGGCATCTCCACATCGTCGCGCTTGCCAAAGTCGCGGCGGTATTCGTTGCCCAGCGTGTCGGGGGCGTACTCCAGATGACCGGTGATGAAGAACTCACGGCCTCCGCGCGCCATGATCATGCTGGGTCCGCTCTCCTCGCCCTCGGCAATCAGCGTCAGGTCTTTGCAATTCAGGATGTCCTCTTTCCTGACTTCGGTGTGGCGGCTGTGGGGCATGAAAAAGCGGTCGTCGAAGCCGCGGAAGATGGGCAGCAGCGGATCGAGCGGTCTCTGCTCGAACACGCCGAAGAACTTCTTAGGCAGCGGGTATTTGGGGATGTTGTAGAAATGATAGAGTCCGGCTTGGGCGGCCCAGCAGATATAGAGCGTAGAGGTGACGTTGGTGCGTGCCCAGTCGAATATTTCTTCAATCTCGTCCCAGTATTCCACCTCCTCGAAGGGCAGCAGCTCGATGGGCGCTCCGGTGACGATCATCCCGTCCCACTTCTGCTTCTTGAGTACCTCAAAGTCCTTATAGAACATCATCATGTGTTCGATGGGCGTGTTCTTGGGCGTGTGGCTGCGCAGTCTCATGAAGTTGACCTCTATCTGCAGAGGCGTGTTGGAGAGTAGTCGGATAAGGTCGGTCTCTGTTGTAATCTTGAGGGGCATCAGATTGAGGATGACAATCTTCAGAGGACGAATCTCCTGCGAATGGGCACGGGCCTCGTCCATCACGAAGATGTTTTCCTTCTTCAAAGCTTCTATTGCGGGGAGTTGATTGGGAATTCTTAAAGGCATCTGTTATGAATTAATAATTCTATACGGGAAAGGAGTTGATAAATGTTTGTCCGACAAAACTTCACCGCTCATAGTTCTGGTGAAAGTTCTGCCCACGTTATCTGCTCTTCTCCTTGTTTTGGATTGTAAACTTACTTTGCAAAGATAATAATAAATCAACAAACAACCAAGAAAGGCATTGAAAACCTTTCTTCTCGGGTTTTTCTGATAAAAAAGAGTTGCTTCCGCAGTGGGAAGCAACTCTTGAAATATTCTATTTTTAATCGGTATCATCCTGCTCCGTCGGCAGATGCCAAGAGAGGCAGCAGGGTGGGGCAGCGGCTGATTACCAAAGATGCAGGCGCTCGCTTTCGGGGATGAACATCTTGTCGCCCTGCTTCACGCCAAAGGCCTCATACCAAGCGTCGATGTGGGGCAGTGCTCCGTTGACACGCCATTCGCCGAGAGCATGAGGATCGCTCTTCGTGCGCGAACGGATCTCGGCCTCAGTGATGTTGCTGGCCCAGACGCCGGCATAGGCGAGGAAGAAGCGCTGCTCGGAAGTCAGACCGTCTATGGTCTTGAGCTTCTGTCCCTTAGTGGCATTGAGGAAAGCGTTGTAGGAGACTTCGAGACCTCCGTGGTCAGCCAGGTTCTCGCCGAGGGTGAGACGGCCGTTAGCCTTGAGGTCGGGCAGCACGTTGATGTGGCTGAAGAAGTCGGCATACTTGTCGGTGCGCTCAACAAAGTTCTTAGCGTCGCTCTCGGTCCACCAGTCCTTCATGTTGCCATCCTTGTCGTACTGACGTCCCTGGTCGTCGAATCCGTGGGTCATCTCATGACCGATGACGACACCGATGCCACCATAGTTGAAGGCATCGTCGGCCTTCGGGTCGAAGAAGGGATACTGCAGGATACCGGCCGGGAAGCAGATCTCGTTGGTCGTAGGATTGTAGTAGGCGTTCACGGTCTGCGGTGTCATGAGCCATTCGTCCTTGTCGACGGGCTTGCCGGCCTTTTTGCTGATGGCGTCCTGGTCGAGGAATCTCACGCAGTTCATCACGTTGGCCAGATAAGACTGCTGGGGATCAATCTTGAGACCGCTCATATCCTTCCAAGTGTTGGGATAGCCCACCTTCACATAGAAGGCGTCGAGCTTCGCGTGTGCGGCCTTCTTGGTTTCGGCGCTCATCCATGTCTGGGCGTCGATGCGCTGGCCCAGAGAAATCTGCAGCTGATGGATCAGCTCCTCCATGCGCTTCTTGCTCGAAGCGGGGAAGTAGCGCTCGCAGTAGATCTTGCCAAGGGCCTCGCCCAGCACCGACTCAACCTGCGACGTAGAGCGCTTCCAGAGCGGGAAGTCCTGCTGACGGCCGTGCATGGCCTTGCCGAAGAAATCGAAGCGTGCAGCCTCGGTAGCCGAAGAGAGATAGCTCGACGACCACACGATGGCGTTCCATTCCATGTAGGCGCGCAACTCGTCGGCCGAAAGAAGTCCGAGCAGGGCGTTGGCACCGCTGACGAACGTGGGCTGGCCAACGACCATCTCCTGGAAATACTCGCTCTTCACGCCCTCAGCGTTGAGGAAGGCCTCGAGCTGGATGTTGGGATACTTGCTCTGGAATTCCTTCAGCGTGAACTTATTGTAGTTGGCCTGCGGGTCGCGGAGCTCGGTGTTGTTCTTCGATGCGATGGCCAGAGTGGTCTCAAGGCGCATGATGGCGTCGCGCTTGGCCTGGGCCTGCTGGGCGCTGAAACCGTAGAGCTGGAACATCTTCACGACGAAGTCCTTATAGGCAGCGCGGATCTTGGCCGTTGCCTCGTCGTTGTCGAGATAGTACTCTTTCTGTCCCATCGTCAGTCCGCCCTGATAGACGTTGAGGATGTTCATCTTGGCGTTGCGCTCGTCGGCGCCGAAGCCAATGCCGAAGGGCATGCCCCAGCCGAAGGCGGCATACTTGTTGCGCACCTGCATCAGGGCATCAACGCTCTTGGCGCTCTCCATCTCGTTAAGGATGGGCTGCAGGGGAGCGATGCCGTCCTTGTCGCGGCGGGTGGAGTCCATCGCCAGACGATAGAAGTCGGAGAGCTTCTGCTCTATTGTGCCTGACTGATATTTCTTTTTCAGCAGATCGGTCAGGATTGTGTTGATGCGTTTGTTGTTGTTTTCCTGCAACAGGTCAAACGAACCGTAACGGCCATAGGCGGCGGGCAGCGGGTGAAGCTTCTGCCAGCCTCCGGTGGCATACTGATAGAAATTGTCGGCCGGTCGCACAGTCTTGTCGAGATTCTTCATCTCGATACCAGACTTCGACTGAGCCATACCCATCGTGGGGGTGACAATCATCAAAACCATAGGAAATAAATGCTTAATCGTCATGTGGTTTTAAATTTTAGTATGAATTGGGTTAACAATAAGATTATTGAATTTCCGAATTTATCTGTTCCACAGCCTCCGAGAGCTCGAGCCACTTGTCGTTCTCCGCGTCGAGGGCTTTCTTCGTCTCGGTGTACTCGGTGACGAGTTTCATGTCGGAGGCGTTAGCGGGCTGCATCAGGAGCTCGTCGAGTTCTTTGAGCCGTTTTTCCATGTCGGCGATTCGCTTCTCGCAGTCGTCCACGGCCCGCTGCGCCTTCTTCAGCCGCTTCTGCTGTTCCTTGCGGTCGGCATAGCTGAGTTTGTTGGCCGAGGGCTGTGCGGCCTCTTTCTTTTCGGCCGGGGCCGCGGTGGAGGGAGCGGGCTGGCTGAGTGCCTCGTGAATGGTCTCGGCATTGTGGGCCCGCAGGTAGTCGTAGATACCACCGAGATGCTCCTTCACTCTGCCTCCGCCAAACTCATACACCTTCGAGACGAGACCGTCGAGAAACTCGCGGTCGTGGCTCGCGATGATGGCCGTGCCGTCGAAAGCCTTGATGGCATCCTTCAGCACTTCCTTCGAGGGAATGTCGAGATGGTTGGTGGGCTCATCGAGGATGAGCAGGTTGACGGGCTCGAGCAGCAGGCGGATCATGGCCAAACGGCTGCGCTCACCGCCACTGAGCACCTTCACTTTCTTCTCCGAGATTTCACCGCCGAACATGAAGGCTCCCAGCAAGTCGTTGATCTTCAGCCGCATGTCGCCCGTGGCCACACGGTCGATGGTGTCGTAGATGGTGAGGTTCTCGTCGAGCAGCTGGGCCTGGTTCTGGGCAAAGTAGCCAATCTGCACGTTGTGACCTATCTTCAGCTTTCCGGTGAAGGGAATCTCGCCCATGATGCACTTCACGAGCGTTGACTTTCCCTCGCCGTTCTTGCCGACGAAGGCCACCTTCTCTCCGCGCTTGATGGTCAGCGTGACGTGGTCGAACACCGTGTGGTCGCCGTAGTCCTTGCGCACCTCGTCGCAGATGACGGGATAGTCGCCGCTGCGCAGGCAGGGCGGGAAGTGCAGGTGCATGGCCGAGTTGTCGATCTCGTCCACTTCCACCGGCACCATCTTCTCCAGCTGCCGGATGCGCTGCTGCACCTGTATGGCCTTGGTGGGCTTGTAGCGGAAGCGCTCGATAAACTCCTTGATGTCGGCAATCTCCTTCTGCTGGTTGGCATAGGCGCGGAGCTGCTGCTCACGGCGCTCCTTGCGCAGGACGAGATACTCGTCGTACTTCACGTTGTAGTCCTCAATGTGATGGCAGGTGATCTCAATCGTGCGGTTGGTGACGTTGTTGATGAAGGCCCGGTCGTGGCTCACCAGCACTACGGCTTTCGCGCCCGTGGCCAGGAACTGCTCGAGCCACTGTATTCTCTCGATGTCGAGATGGTTGGTGGGCTCGTCGAGCAGGAGCACGTCGGGATGCTGGAGCAGGATCTTGGCCAGCTCGATACGCATGCGCCATCCGCCTGAGAATTCGCGGGTGGGACGGTCAAAATCTTTCCGCTCGAATCCAAGTCCCATCAGCGTGCGCTCAATCTCTGCCTCGTAGTTGTCGCCTCCGAGCAGGAGATAGTGGTCGTTGGCCTGCGAAAACTTCTCAATGAGCTGCTGATACTCCTCACTCTCATAGTCGGTGCGTGAGGCCAGCTTCTGCTGCATCTCGTCGATGCGGTGCTTCATTTCGATGGTATTGGCGAAAGCCTTCCGGGCTTCGGCCTTCACGGTCGTATCGTCCGAAATCTTCATCACCTGGGGCAGATAGCCGATGGTAGTGTCGTTGGCCACCGTCACGGTGCCGCTTGTCGGCTTCTGATGCCCGCACAATATTTTCAAAAGGGTTGATTTTCCGGCGCCATTCTTTCCCACGAGAGCGATGCGGTCGTGGTCGTTGATGACGAAACTCACGTTGTCAAACAAGGGTTCAGCGCCGAATTCAACCTTTAAATTCTCTACTGAAATCATCAAATAATTATTTGTCGCATGCAAAGGTAAGGAAAAAAGCGAGAATATCGAAATTTTGGTCATGAATTATGCATAAAATAGACACGGTTGTTCTTTATTCCCTTCTTCTCCAACTTGCCTTCTTCTACGAACAGCGAGAGCCACTTATTGACCATATATCTGCTGAGGCCGAAGTTCTTCTGCATGATGGCGCTGGTGATGAACTGGTTTTTCTCGATGTAGTCGGCTATTTTAGGCCATAGCGTATCTTCTGTGTATTCTACTGATTGTGTGGAATAGTCCGACTTCGCAAAGCGGATGCCCTTCTTTACCGTCTCGTAGAAATGCTTCTCTGTCTTCAGTTGGATGGCTTGCATCGTGATGTCTTTGCCCGTGATCTTGTGGCCGTCTTGCTGGGCTTTGGCTTTGAGCCCGGCCTGTATCGACAGCCAGCCTATTCCGGGAAGGTAGACATGGCCAGTCTGCTGCAACTGGCTGATGGCGAGCTGACGGAACTCCGTGAATACGGCCTTGATGTCGCCCTTCTTCAACGTGCTGTTGGCTTCCATGTATTCAGCCATCTGTCCTTCGGTCATTGGTGATTGGGTGTGAAGGGCAACGAATTTTCTCGACTTGCCTTCACCGCCAGCATTCTCCAAGGTTCGAATTTCATACTTGATTTCCATTGTTGTTAGATTTTATGAGTTAATAATGTATTGATAGTCTGCCTTCAAAGACAAGACCATGACTTTTTCTGTGTGATCTGATGGTTGCTGACAGCTGTCAGCAGTTCTGCTCTCAGCTGTCAGCAGATCTGTCGACAGCTGTCAGCAGTTCTGCTCTCAGCTGTCAGCAGCTATCAGTAAGACGCTTTTTGAAGAAGAAAGTTGCCTTGCTGCTGGATAGACTTTTGGATAGAATTTCATCGATTTCCGTCTCTGGGGAATTGGGCCATAAAAAACGGGCAAGGAACGCGTTCCTTGCCCGTTAGAATCTCGGTGAGATTCAGAATATGTTTCGATTGTCTCTGCTTCTTTTGTTGGAAGCAGAGCGAGAGCAGTTAGTTCTTCTTGATCAGTTTGATCGAAGTCGTATGGCTCTTGATGTTGTCTCTCAGAGGCGACCATCCCGACATGCCCTTCATGGAGAAGGCCTGAGCCTTCATGCCCTTTGCGCTGCTCATCGTACCGCGGTCGGTGAAGGAAGACTCGGGAGCAGTGTAGCTCATCGTCACCTTGTGGCCACCCTCTACGGTGAGGTCGAGATCGAATTTATAACCGTCGTCCACCTTCGTAACATTCACGGTACCGCTCTGTGCGAAAGCTCTCAGACGGGTCTCGGCGCCACCTTCACCGTAGGTCATATAGTAAGTGCCGATAGGAATGTACATGCCATAGTACTCGTAGTTCATGCCTTCAATCCAGTTGCCCGGACCCATATCGCCCGTCATAGTGGCAACGGTATATTCACCGGGAAGCTTCGTCAGGTCCATGGTCTGTCCCTCTTCGGTCAGTAGTTCCACGTTGAGCAACTCACCGGGACCGACGATGAAGCCGTCCTTGTCGAGCTCGCAGTTGTAGAACGTGCAGGTGTAGTCGCCGTACATACCTTCAACGTTGCTGTAGCCAGCGCTGAGTGCGGCCGGAACCATCTGGACATCCTCGCTCAGAAGATTGTAAGTGGAGGGATCCTGGTTGTCGTAGTCGATGGTGCCGTGGAACTTCATGCGGATGTTTTCGAAGTCTGCGCTGTCGGGCGATACGCTGCCTTTGAAGTCGATGTCGTAGGTGCCGTCGCTGTTGTAGGTCACGTTGGCTGTGGCTCCCTTGTCAAAATAGACCGAATATCCGTAGGGCTGGCCATTCTCTACTTTTGTGCAGACCATAGCTACGAGATAGTTGTCAGCATCGTAGAGTGTTCCCTCAGCGAAGGTTGTGGCGGGAGTGTAGCGTCCGCTGGGCATGATGGCGTGATTGCTGTCGGCAGAGTTGGCTCCCACGGCCAGGAAGCGGATGACATACTGGCCGGCCTCGGTGGGCAGACCGTCGCTGTCGATAGGAGCATTGCTGATCTCGGTGAGGTATTCGCCGCTACCGAAATAAACACCCATGCCGTAGGCGGCATTCTCGAACGACTGATCGTAGGTGACGGGGGCGGTGAAATCGATGCTGTCGATGTCGTCGACGTCGTATTCAACAACTTTGCCCGACTTCAGGTGTACAAGCGCAGAGCGACTCTGGGCGTAGCTGAACATGGTGAAGCAGGCCAGAAGGGCTGCCATAAATATTGTCTTCATAATGTGATTTGCTGCTGATTAATATTATTTTCTGAATTTTCCTGTCTTGTTGCCCACTCTCACTACATAGACTCCGCTGGGCAAAGCAGAGATGTTGACGGTCTGGCCGTTCCAGCCTTTGGCTTCCAGCACGCGTGTGCCTCCCACAGAGAAGATGCTGACGTCGGCATACTGGGCGGGATTCCATCCCTTGACGGTGAGGCTGTTGCCATCGTTGGAGATAAAGATCGACTGGCTCGTTGCGCCTTCAGTCTTTATCTGCGAAATGCCGTTGGCTGCCGATACAAAAGTGATCTTCTTGATGTCGTCGAAGGCGAACGTGGTGCCGTCCTTATCTTTGGATACGACGGTGACTCCCTGGTTGGAGAAGTCGAGTCGCTGAATGCCAGAGATGTTGAACGTCTGGCTTGTGCCAGCCTTCGTCTCCACCACCAAATCCTTATCGTCCTGAGCGGCCATCGGCAAGGCTGCCAGCATGGATAAGAAAAGCATTGTGATAGTTTTTCTCATAAGCGGAAAAATTTATGAAAATTAAAAATTTGATGTTATCTTTCGTTGATGGGCTTGTATTGGCGCTGCTCCAAGATGTTCTTGTAGGCAGGACGTATGATGCGGCTGCCATCGAAGGTGATCTCTTCTATGCGGTGGGCCATCCAGCCAACAATGCGGGCCATGGCGAAGATGGGCGTGTAGATCTCCTGGGGCAGGCCTATCATCTCATAGATGAAACCGCTGTAGAAGTCGAGATTGGCGCAGATGGGCTTCTGGCTCTTGCGGCGGGCCGTGACGCATTTGATGCCCTCGCGTTCGAGTAGGGTCAGGAAGCGGTATTCGTCCTCGCGGCCCTTCTCCTTGGCCAGTTCCCCGGCCAGGCGCTTTAGCTCCTTGGCGCGCGGATCGCTGAGCGTATAGACAGCGTGGCCAATGCCGTAGATGAGTCCCGACTTGTCGTAGGCCTCCTTGTTGAGGATACGGTTGAGATAGCTGTCGATCTCCTCAACGTTGATCCAGTCGTTGATGTTCTCCTTGAGATGGTGGAACATGTCGATGACGCGAATGTTGGCGCCGCCATGCAGCGGGCCCTTGAGCGAGCCGATGCCGGCGGCAATGCTCGAGTAGGTGTCGGTGCGGGTGGAACTCGTGACGCGCACGGTGAACGTGGAGTTGTTACCGCCGCCATGCTCTGCCTGCGTGATGAGCAGAAGATCGAGCGTGCGGGCGTCGAGGTCGGTGTAGTCATTGCCCTTGATCATATAGAGAAAGTTCTGGGCAATACCCAGATTCTCCTTGGGGTAGCGGATGTTCAGGCTGCGCCCCTGTACGCTGTGGCGATAGATGTTGTAGGCGTAGGCGATGATGGTAGGGAATTTGGCAATCAGACTCACGGCCTGCTGCATCAGGTTGTCGCGCGAGATGTCGTCGGGGTTGGGGTCGAAGGTGTACATCTCCAGCACGCAGCGCGCCAGGATGTTCATGATGTTGTTGCCCTCGAGGTCGATGATATGCACGATGGTACGATGGTCGAGCGGCATGTTGTCGTAGAGCAGTTCTTTGAAAGCAGCGAGTTCCTCACTGTCGGGCAGTTTACCGCTCAAGATCAGATAGGCCACCTCCTCAAAGCCGAACCGCTTTTCGCGCAGCAGTGGCGTCACGAGGTCGTCGAGCTCATAGCCCCGATAGAAGAGTTTGCCTTCGCAGGGGACGAGCCGGCCCTTGGCATCGCGCTCATAACCCACGACGTTACCGATGTTGGTAAGTCCGACGAGCACTCCGGTGCCGTCCTCATTGCGCAGACCGCGTTTTACGCCGTACTTCTGAAAAGCCTCCAAAGGAATCTTTGTAGCGCTCCTCACGAGATCACTAAGCTTATAAATCAGATATTCCTTCCTCATATTTCACCTACACTTTTTCACGAAAACAACCGAAATAATGACTGTTTTCAATGTAAGTTGCAAAATTACAAAATAATCTGAAGAAAAAAGGCGAATATGATAAATTAATTAGATTTTTCCATTCTCTTCATCCACAACCACTGTATAATGCCTCTTTGAGCGAGGAAGAAGAGGAAGGCTACCCAGAGGGCGTGGTTGCCCATGATGCCGTTAAGGGCAAAGTAGACAATGAAAAAGGAGCAGGCGGCGATGGCAGAGGAGATGAGCATGCCGCGGGTGGCCGTAATGCCGATGAAGATGCCGTCGTAGATGTAGGCCATGAAGCCGGCGATGGGAATCAGACAGGCCCACCATCTATAGCGTGCGGCGGCTTGCAGCACGTCGGAGTTGTTGGTGAGAATGGAGAGGAAGCCTTGTCCGCCAAGGATATAGAGAGCAGAGAAGATGACGGTCATCAGCATGCCCCAGACCATGAGGGCTCTGACCACGGCGTGGAAGGCTGTTGTGTTGCCTGCTCCCTTGTAGCGGCCGCAAAGGGCTTCGGCAGCGAAGGCGAAACCATCCATAAAATAAGAGAAGATCGTGGAGAAGGTCATCAGCAGCGCATTGACCGACAGAATAATGTCGCCCTCTCGTGCTCCGGCTGCCGTGAAGAACAGGTTTACTGCCACAAGGAACAAGGTGCGGAGAAAGATGTCGCGGTTGACGACGAAAAACTTGCGAAGTTGTGAGCCCTTCAGCACTGCTCTTAGCGACGTGCGGTAGCGGAGCAGACGGCGATAGCTGCGGAACCAGAATATCATGGTCATGAGGAAGCCTACCCACTGCGACAAGACTGTGCCTAAGGCAACGCCGTCTATCTTCATGCCGAGACCGAAAACAAAAAAGAGAGACAGCAGGATGTTGACCACAACCTGAATAATGCTCACCATCATAGGGAGCTTGGTGTTCTGCATGCCAACATACCAGCCCGTCATGGCATACAGACTGAAAACCGCTGGTGCCCCCCATATCACTATATTATAATAGGTATGGACGAGGGGCATCAGCGTTGCTGAGGGCGAGATGACCGTTACGGCAAGCCATCTCACCGGTGACTGAAAAATCAAAAAGAATAGGGCTATGGCTAAGCCCAGAAAAAGCGAACGGATGAAAATAGTGATGACATCCTGCAAGTCCCTGCGGCCTAAAGCCTGAGAGGCCAGACCGCTCGTTGACATGCGCAGGAAACCGAAAATCCAATAGATGACGTTGAATATCATCGTGCCCACAGCTACAGCTCCAATGTAGGCGGCTGCACCAAGGTGTCCGACGATAGTCTGATCGACCAGTCCCAGCAGTGGAACCGTGATGTTGCTCACGATGGAGGGAAAGGCTAACTTGAGGATTTGTCGGTTGTAACTTTCCATCAATTCACTTTCTCCATCAGTTTTCCGTCTTGCCACTCAATGCTCTTGCGTTTGTGGTTCAGACGGTAGTCGCATCTGGAACTGCCATCGGGCGACTCAAAATGCAGGATGCCATTGGAATAGTAGAATGTTCCCTCTGCAGCCTCCTGATCGTTGATCTGTTCCTTCAAGTGGTTGCCGCTGATGATGACGGTCACTTTGCCGAGTCCGTCGTCACCATCATCGTTGTATACCCACGTGCCTTGCACCCATGCAGGAGCTTCCGTGGCATTCACCTCTACGAAGTCGTCGTCGTCCTTGCTGTTGGGTGGTGCTGAATTGTCTACCTTTTCCTCCATATGGGTTGTTGCGTCGTAATCACTTGTGGATGAACCGCCGAATACGTTGATGACGACGATGATGACTCCCATCACAGCTGCCGCAATCACGGCGCGCCCCAGACATGAGGAGAAGAATCGCTTCTGCTGTGACATGTATTGAGGGGGATACTGACGATAGTCTTGTCCGGAATAGCCGTAGGGATGATGTACCATCGGGTCTGCGGGGGGTGGGGTAGGCCCCGGTGTATGCCGTGACTCTTCTGGCAAAGGACGATTCTGTGCTGGGGTAGCTTGAGCAGCGGTGCTGTCTGTGGCAGGCTGGTGGGCGGGCTGCTGATGTTGCTCATTGTTAGGCACAGCATCCTTGGCAGCCTTCTCTGCGGCTGCTGCTTCCTCATCAGTCATCTGATAGGTGAAGGGCGTGCCGCAGCGTGGGCAGTTACAAGCTACTTCCGTAATTCCAGGTATCGTCTTCACCTCGAAGGTGAGACGGCATTTAGGACATTTTACTTTCACAATAATAAAAGTTTCTCAATCGTTAACTTTCAAAAGCCACCACGGCTTTGCGCAGCATGCGCCACACGCCGCCATCCAGCGTGGCTTTTCCTTCTTCAACTGTATCTATGCGGCGCGGCATCACACGCGAGTTGCCCATGATTTTGCAGACGGGCTTGATAAACTGGCTCACGCTGATGTTGGCCGTAGCCACGGCTTCGGGGGTGGACAGCATGATGAATGTGCCATTGCGCCCGTCGCGGGTGGAAAGCTGATAGATGCTCTTGCCGGCCTGCTGCTCTTCGGAGAAGTCCTCGAAGACGCCTTCGGGGGTCGGTGCCGCAAGATATATTGTCTTATATTCGCTCTCTGCCGGCTGTTGCTTCTGTGGCTGTACTACAGTTTCAACAGCGGGAGCAGCGGGAGGATTGCCTTGCAGCGCCTTTACCTGACGCTCCAATTCTTCCACACGCTGTTCCAGCTGGGCCAAGCGCTCTGATATGTTATCTGTTTGCTCTGACATAATTAAAGGTTTTGAATCAGATTCTCACGAATAGAACCAATGATAGGATAGAAGAACATGGTGTCCTCAATCTCGTCACTGCCATTCTTGGTGTCTGTATTCCGATTGACGAAGTTCCAGCCGTTCACGAGATGATGTTCCAGATTCTTATTGACCAATTCTTTGAAGCGCACCAGACTGTTGTAGTCGACCAGGAAGCGGTCTACAACCTGTACGTCGTCGCACAACTTGCAGAAGAAGTCGTTGTACTTCTTCACTTGGTCTACAATCTCTGCACGAATCTCGGGATTGTCCATGTCGTCGTAGACGAGTTTCTCTTTAGAGATCATCGAGTAGTTGTAGATCAGCGTGCTGTCGAAACTATCCATCATCTTGTTGAGCTCGGCAACTTGTGCGCAGCCGCGACTCTCACGCACCTGCATCAGTGCGCCACGGCAGGTGATCTGCTTGGGCTCTTTCTTCTCCATGACGACAGAGAATCCGTCTACGTCGTATTTCTCTCCGTAGATACGCTCGAAGACAGCCTGTGTCAGCTGGTCGAGGTCGCGCTGCGAGCCCACAATGTCAAGCACCTTTGAACCTGTTCCGGAGAACATCACAGAACGTGGCTTCTCCAGTCCGCGATGCTTCATCATGTTGGCTACATAGTAAATCAGCGTCACGTAGAAATAGATGAAGATGATCTTGCGCTCGCCATCCTGATTGAGAAGCAGATTGTAGGAGAAGACGTCCTTGCCCTTCACTACCTTGTTGTTGATGACAGAGAACAGGAAGGCATTGATGTCTTCGCTCTTCTTCTTCTCGGTGATATCCTCAAGAATGCCGGAGAGCTCGCCGTAAGTCTCGTCGTCGTGCTCGAAGTGCTTGCGGAAATGCTCCACATATTTAATGAGCATCGGGTTGCTGTCGCCGTGGGGCACCTCAGAGAATCCGTCGCCGAAGAGTACGTTGGCGGCAAAGCGGAACGAAGTGAGGAAAGACGGTTGCTGGGCATTGCTGCCGAATACCACCACGTCGCTCGAACCACCACCGATATCGATGCTGGCAACAGTGGAAGCTGCGCCAAGGAAGCGGCTTGAGGACTTATAGAAGTAGTAGGGGGCCACTGACTCGGGCATCTGGATGAGATTGTCGCTATCGGGCTGTACGTTGAATACGTCGCGGAAAATCTTGCTCCATGTCTCGCCGATCTTGCGCACATTGCCCACCTTCATAGCCAATGGATAGAACCAGACGAGGCGCGTCTTCTGCAAGTCGCCGTTCTCAAGAAGCACTTTCGTGCGCATTAGCAAAGCCAGTTCCGTCAAGTAGGCCTTCACGCGCTTGCTGTTGGCAAGGTCGGTGCTCCACTTCAGATTGGCCACGACACGGTTGGCGTAGCCCAAACTCTCCTTCTCATAGACGAACGGAATGTTGGCATCGCCAAGAGCTACAATCTCGTCGACGGTTTCTGCATCGAGGCGGTCGGGCTCCGAGAGAACCGTACGCTGGGGGAATCCATAGTCATCGCCCAAAGATTTGGGCAGGAACTCCTGCTTCATCAGCGCGTCGTAATAGACATTGTTGCCATTGTAGAGTGTAGCCAATAGGCGTTGGCGAGCCTCGCTGTTCATTGAGAGAGGTGCGGGCATCTTGTCGCCAGCCATGAACTCGACGTGGGTGTTGGTGGTACCGAAGTCGACAGAGAACGTCAATGCCTCATGGCCAGGCACGTAGTCGGGCCAGTTGGGGCAGACGATGCCTTCGGCAGCGATGCCTCCGTGGTCGTCGATAAGGCGGAGCTGCATATAGTCGAAGCCGTCGCTGACAGAATAGTAGTCGGAGCCGATGCGCTTCTCGGCCTTCAGGCTGCGCTGACGGCAGACGACTTTCTGAGCATCAAGATAATTCTTGAAGCCATTCTGTGCGAAGTCGAGTTGCAAGCTGCATCCGGAGAGCATGCCCATCGAACGATCGACAAGCTGAACCTTATACATATCGCCGTGGCCCAAACGCACGAATGGGAATACGGTGAGCGTGAAAGGCAGTGTGAGGAATACGCCACGGTCGTTCTTCTCGTCGTAGCGCAGGTCCATGTTGTGCTCTTGGATATAAGTGCGCTCCAGCGTCACAAACTGTCCGGGCTTCTGTACGGGGATGCGCAGGATTACACGCACGGTCTCCACACCGCCCACCTTGGAATGAATCAGCTCGAAGCGAGGCCTTCCGGAGATTGTGCCGCGAAGGTCCTCTGCATTGAAATACTTGAAGAACAGCGGCTTCAGCGGCAACAGGAAGTCATGATCATCCGCATCGCGCGAGCCCTGCTGACGGTTGCCGTTGAAGAAGCAGATGTTGTCGAGTGTATAGTCGAGTTTGATGAGCACGGGCTGCAGGAAGTCGTCGGTCGTCAACCAGGGATACTGGTGTGAAGTAGCCGGCAGTATTCGCTTCTCGGGTGCCATGGCATAGTCCTCGAGACGGATGATTGTGGTGTCGTCCCAAGGTCCCGTGATATAACGGAAAGGCTCCAAGGCATTGAGGTGATTCTGCAGCACGAGCGGCAGTGGGTCGTCCTGCTCGCGTGAGGCTCTGATGATAAAGTCACTCTTGCTGATGGCGTCTTGGATGTCAGTGCGGCGTACGCAATAGAATGGAACACCAATGGCTTCCACACCATTGTCGAGCATGTCGAAATTTGTATCGAGCCATGTGCGAGCTTTCTCTGTGGCCTGCAGATCCACGGCACGCGGGTTGCCGATCTCATTGATGATCTCGGCCTGAAGCTTGCTGTCCAGCAAGGGCAGATTGGTGATCAGATAGGCGTTCACCTCACCGCAGTTTTTCTTCAGGTCTGGATAGGCTGTGAAGAGTGCGTAGATATACTTGATGAACTTCTCTTGACGCTGATAGAGTGGACGCCAAGTTTGGAAAAGATTGACGTTCTGTTCTACGGGAATATCGCAGAAGTCCTCTTTTGCATTCGGGGATGCCATCCACAACGTTACGGGCGACGTGGAGCCGATGACCTTATCGCCACAGACGAGGAAGAACAGCTTGTCGAGCTGGTCAAAGTTGAATGCTTCCTTGTCCTGCTCCAAAAACATCTCAATAGTCTCGCCCAGCAGCCGGTGCTGTGGGTCGCTCTTCAGGCGTTCCACCTCAGTCTGTCTGTTCCAGACGATGATTTTCAGTCGGTTGCTGAGCTCTGTATAGTTGAAGAAAACCTGAGCGATGTCCAATGCATTGCTGACGAGTCGCTCGTCCATGAGCTCCCCTTTGAGATTGGGGTGCATGGAGAGACGCTTGAAGGCGTTCTTCACAAGGTCCATCTGGGCGAAGGGGGAGGGAATAGCGGTGCGGGGCTTGGCCGACAAGCCACCATTAGGGTCGCTGATTTGTTCTATCTCGTCGGCGTTGTATTGTCCGTTGAGCGTTATCCAGCCCTCGCCTGTTGTCTTATTGTTATAGCTTAATATGTTCATCTTAATTGCTTACTGTTGAAAAGGTTAGACGATACCATCAAACTTCTCGTCCACCAGTTTGTCAAGCACGGTGTCGAGCAGCGACATCAGCTTGAGGGCAGGACTTCCGTTCTGGAAACGATTCTGCTTTGTTGCGGCCTGGCTCTCCTTGTTCAGTGCAGAGAGCAGATTCTTATAGTCAAGAGCACTCTTGAAGAATCCCGAACGGGGAGCTATTCCGTTCAGACTGTCGGCCATCTTGTCTGTGCCCGTGTTGAAGGGGCGGAAGGCACGCTGGTTGTGTCCCATCTCGCCCAGCCAAGTAAGATAGCCACCGTAGAAATCGGAGGTGAGCGTCTTGAAGAAAGTGGTTACCAGGAAGCCTTTCGTTATTTCTGGCTTATCCTCGGTGTATCCACGACCGATATCGTTGGCCAGCTGATTCTGTATATATAAATAGGAGAGGTGCCACTTGCAGAGTTGCTTGTTCACCTCAATACGCGTTGAGAGTCCGAAGTCCTTCAGCGTCAAGTCGGTCTTGTCGTTTGCCAGACCGTATTCCTTGAATATAGGACTGATGGCATTTCCGTCCTCGGTCTGCAACTGTGAGTCGGGAATCTGAAGGAAGTCCAGAATGGCCAGTGCGCCCACATATTCCACAACATGGGCATCGTTGCGCTGTCCGTTGCCACCGGGGTCGTTGAAATAAGGATTGGATGGAACCTCGTCGCCCAAATAGTAGCAAGCGTTGACTTTCGACATGTTGAGGTCCTTGCCATCGCGGCGCAGTCCCGTAAGATTGTCATGATAATAATAGAGTGCGCTCTTTGTCTTTGAGATAAAGTCGGCACGCGAGATGGGGCTGTCCGGATCCTGCTGCACGTTGAAGTAGGGCAACACGGTCAAGGCTCCAATGCGTGCGTCGCGCAGGTCGCCACGGTTGTTGATGTTGGGATTGTTGGCAGCATTGCGGATATTCTTCACGATGACAGGATAGCCTGCAGCACCAGTACCGCCGAAGATACTCGATACGACAAAAATGCGGTCGTTCTTCTGGAATACGTTGCTGAATTGCTTGAATTCTTCAGAGTCCTTGAATTCATTGAGGGCTACGCTACCAATATTTGGAGAGCCTACGAAACCGATGTCCATCTTGGTCTTCAGTTGGTCGTCGCTGAAGAGAATCGACACCAAAGCCTGGTTGGCTGTGTCGAGAGTGGAGTAGGAGAGGAAGTCCTGAAATTGTTTCGACTCTATTCCAGCGAGGTTGAAGAGGAACGTATCGCTCAGATTGGATCCATTGGGCAGGATGTCGCTCAGGGACGAAATCTTCACCGAGAAGAATCCCTTCGTCACGTTCACCTCCTCACCATAGAGGCTGCGGCGCAATTGCTTATACCAACGCATCAGGTTGTCCGTGCGCTTTAGGTCTTCATTGGCCTTATGCGGGTCAACGATGATGGGCACGATCTCAAGAGGCATAGGCAGCCCCTGTTCGTCTACGGGATGAACGCCAGCCGCCAACTGCATGATCAACGGGCGCATGACGCGAGAACCCGTGCCGCCAACTAAAAATAGAAACAGTCGCATCTTTTTATATTGTCTATGCTTTCATTATTATATTAGAACTACTCGAAGCATGTCTTCTTTTAAACGCCAAAATCCCCGGATAGACTCATTCGGGGATAGGTGTATGACGGCAGTTTGTGCTCCACCATCTCATGCTGTAACTTGCTATGACGAACATGACCACTTCGACAAGCAGATTGGTCATGGCAAAGCCGAACAACTGATCGCTGTAGTCAACGCCATCGTTGGCAAACACACCGTCGCAATAGCTGTAGGCCGTGATGCAGGAAGCTACAGCGCCAACAGCGAGCACGATGAGCCAGTGATACCAGCGGGAAAAACTCACCGAGTTGATGACGTAATAGAATATGCCGGCCAGCACCCAGGCAATGATAGCTGAGAACAGGGTAGTCATAAAGTAGAGATTATTGTTGTACATCTCATTGGCAAACTCTGTCTGACCTGAGAACATAGCATCGAGAATCGGGCTCGCGAGCACCAGCAATATCAGTGTAGCCACTAACCCGGCAATCAGATAAATAGTGTATTTTTTCATTGCTTTCTTGTAAATTTTCGCTTTACGTCTAATTCCTTATTATTATCCCTTATTATTATCTGTTAATCTCAAGATTCATCTCGAAGTAGCACGGCGTTCCGTCCGAGTTTCTCGAATAGCTGTCGTAGATGCCTTGCAGAAGATATTTCAGTCCGAAAGTGGTCTGAGGCTCTATCGTCGTGTCATCATCGTCGTTGCTCATGTCGACCCAATGCGGAAGTTTGTTGAGCAACTTAATATGAATATCCTGTGCCGCAGGCTTGTCGAGAGAGAGCACGAAGATGTGCGTGGCTGTGCCGAGATACTTCTTCTCGTTCGGAGTCATATCCGAAGATTTCAATTCCCGGATTTGCTTGATCTTCACATTGCTTTCCGACTCAACGGTATAGTTGTTGATGTCGGTCAGATAATCCTTGTCGATAAACATACCGCTGAGGTCTACGGCCAGTTCCAGTTGCAAGTCGCCGGAGTTCTTGTCGACCTTCACATCGGTGATCTTCGTCACCTGAGTGTCCTGTCCGCGTTCGGGACGGAACGAACCACGCATGTCGTCACCGGCGAGAAGCAGTGAATAGTAAGGCACGTAGAGGTCGTCGGTATCGAAGAGATACATATTCTGGAAGCCGCGCAGACGGGAGAAGTTGCAGAATGTCTGATAATTGGAGTTCTTTCCCAGACGACGCATCACTTTGTTGTCGCCAACCAAGATTATATAATATGGTCTCTTGCCGTGATAATCCTTGCCTGCCTGGGGTGAGTTGTAAGCGTAGTAGGGACCGTCGTAGCTTCCCGTCATCTTGATGATGAGCATGCTCTTATCCTTCACGCTGGACTTGAAGACACTGGATGTCATGCCCTGAGCCTCAGCGAAGACCTTTTGAGGATTCACTCCAGCCATATCACGGGTGCTGTATATCATATCCGTAACGAGGATACTCAGCTCGTCCTTGCCTGTCTTATTGAGAATGTTGTCGAAAATTTGACCGAAATCTGTGTAGCTTGCGTCGCCCAAGCCTTTGGTAGAGCCGAAAATGTCGGCGTCGCGCACAAACTGCTGGAGACCTTTGGGATAAGGAGTCACCGAAGAGTTGACGACAAACATCTTGTTGTCGCTTCCAGGTAGAGCATTGAGCATATTGACAATGGCGGCCTTGAACGAACCATCACCCTGCGGAGAGTCGTAGGGCACCATTGATCCCGAGCGCTCCAAATAGAAGTTCACCTTAATGGCGACGTTGGTGAAGCTGATGGTCTTTGGCGGACGGCGATTCTCAAAGAAGTCTTCAATATAATCCTCTACGGCGTCCTCATCAAGTTCTCCGTTTTTATAGAAATCCTTGAAGCGGGCTTTGTTGTTATCCAAGAAGGTCTTGATGCGTGTCCAGTCGTTAGCGTCTACTGTGGCATCATTATCTGCCACTTCGAGGAGCAACTTGTTGAATTCTTTTTTGGGGCCGTTACTGCAAGAAGTGAACGTCAAAGCCACTCCCATGAACGCAACAGCAAAGGGATATAGAAATCTTCGTTTCATCGATTATCCGAATTATTAATATTTTTCAAGGTGCAAAATTAAAAAAAAATATTAAGAATATCCTATCTGAACTCAATGATTTAATATAATTTGGTGAAGCATAGGCTAAAATGACCTTTGTAACAAGCTATCTCGAGCATAAAAGTGAGCGATGAAACAGTGAATGCTTGCGACTCTCGGAGAACTTCATACAGACTCGCCATTCGAAAAGGCAACTACTCATGTCGATAACTGAGAGCAGATCTGTCACAACTGAGAGCAGAGCTGCTGCTGACAATTGAGAGCAGAGCTTCTGACTGCTGAGAGCAGAGCTGCCGACAATTGGCTGACAGCTGAGAGCAGAACTGCTGACAGCTGAGAGCAGAACTGCTGACAGCTGAGAGCAGAACTGCTGACAGCTGAGAGCAGAACTGCTGACAGCTGTCAGCATTCATTAAATCATGGAATTCAAAGTGTAGACCTGCGATCGCCTGATATTCTTAAGTTGCTTGATTATGCTTTGGAGTAGTGCTGTTCGGAAATGATAATAAAAAAACAAAGAGGCAGCTTATGTCCTACCTCTTTGTTTTCTTGAATTTGCGATAAATCTTCCATCCGAAGAGAAATCCATCGAGAATGCCTGAGCCCAGGCTGAAGAAACTCTTCAATCGTTGTGATGGAAGCGAACTGGACTTTAAGGCCTCTGGAGTTTCAAACAAGCTATGATAGAGCTTGCTCATTTTGGCGTTGTCTTCACGGATGCCTTTGAGCAGAGTCTCCTTTCGGTTGCGGATATCGGCTAAAGACTTATAGCCGGAAATAATCTCTATGGGCATAATTGTCAACTCATTAATATACCAGTCAGGAACTTCACGAGAGGCTTCTCAATCCACTCGTGACGGAAAATTACTACCAAGGCTAGCAACACAAAGTAGACACCTGCAACGATGGCAAAAGCGGCCACGGTTCCTACCTGTGGCTCAAGGGCGTAGGCCAAGGCAAACGACAGATAGATGACCATGATAAGAAACAGGGTTGACAGTATCAAGGCCATGACGAGAGCCGTGAGGATGCGCACAGACTTCTCTATTACATCGAGCTTCACGTATTCCTGCTGAAGCCCGATGTAATGTTTGAGTGTCTGAACGAGCTGACTGATTGTCTCTATGTTCTGATCGTTGCTGAACATATATGATAAGAGTCTCTTGTTTAACTGACAGTGCCCTCTTTAGGCTTCTTGGTTCTGAGCCTCCTTGATGTCGTCAACGAGGTCGTTTACCTCTTTGCGGCTGAGCTTGATGTTGTGCTTCTCGCAGAAATCGTCAACAGCACCCGTAATCTTTGAACGTGTCTCAACTCCTTTTTCGGGAGCCAGAAGCAAACCTAAGGCTGCTCCGGCAATAGCGCCACCTAAGAATGCGCCGATATAACCTAATGCTTTCATAATTAAATATTGTTTTAAATTTGTTGTACTGTCTGCAAATATAGTGAATTCAATTAAAATAACGAACAAAATCAAGAGCGTTTTTTTCAAAAAAAACTGTATTTAAAGCATTTAACAAACTTTAGTCGGCAAAAAGAACATTTTTCGTGATATTATTTGTAAGTTTGCATCTAAATTTAAAAGCAAATATTAAACAAAAAAAGAATATGAAGAAATCATTCGTGTTGTGCGCAGGGCTTTGCCTTGTATTCGCATTATCTGGTTGCAAGTCAAGTGAGAGTGCATACAAGAAGGCTTACGAGAAAGCTCAGGCACAAGAGAGCCAGCGTGCTCAGGAAGAGCCTCAGACCGATGCTCCCGTCGTGACTCCGCTGGAGTCGGCACCTGCTTCGCAGACAACTGTTACAGACAACTACGACAATGTATCCGTGCGTAATGAGAACGTCACCGTGGTGAGTGGTGCTGGACTGAAAGCCTTCAGCGTCGTTGTTGGCTCATTCTCTCTGAAGGCCAACGCTCTTGGTTTGCAAAGTCAGCTCAAGAGTGCAGGTTATGATGCTCAGGTGGCATTCAACCCTCAGAATAATATGTACCGCGTTGTCGCTACTACGTTTGACGACAAGGGCAGCGCTGTGCAGAGCCGTAATCAGCTGCGCGCTGGAAAATACCCCGACGCATGGTTGCTTTATAAGAAATAAATGCGGATCTTATCTGTAGACTACGGTAAGAAACGTTGCGGATTGGCTGTCACCGATCCGTTGCAAATCATTGCAAACGGATTGGTGACAGTCGCTACCTGCGACCTCTTCGATTATCTCTCGGCTTACATTCAGAAAGAAGAGGTGGAGCGCATCGTCATTGGCAAGCCTACCCAACTGAGTGGAAAACCTTCGGAGAATCTGGCGCGGGTGGAGCAGTTTGTCAACAGATGGCGGAAGACACATCCCGAGATTCCCATTGTGTTCTATGACGAGCGCTTCACGTCGGTGTTGGCCCATCAAGCCATTCTTCAGAGCGGAATCGGAAAAAAACAGCGAAGAGAGAACAAGGGACTGGTTGATGAAATCAGTGCCACCATCATACTTCAGGATTACATGCGCTCCCTTCATTAGGACGCGCGAACTTGTTTAACATTATAAATTCCCGACAACATTGATATTACCTATTTATACTTATGGTCAGCCTGTGCTGCGCAAGGTGGCAGAAGATATTACAGCTGACTATCCCGAGTTGAGCACCCTCATAGAGGACATGTTTGAGACTTTAAAGGCGAGCGACGGCATCGGTCTTGCGGCCCCGCAGATTGGCAAAGCCATTCGTGTGGTGGTGATTGACCTGGATGTCTTGAAAGATGAGTTCCCCGAGTATGAGGGCTTTCATCATGCCTTCATCAATCCTCACATCATCGAAATCGACGACGAAGCCCCCAAGGAGACAATGGAAGAAGGATGCCTGTCTATCCCCGGTATCCACGAGAGCGTGAAGCGCGGTACACGTATTCACGTGAAATACGTAGACGAACAGTTTCAACCTCATGATGAATGGGTGGAGGGTTACTTGGCACGCGTTATGCAGCACGAGTTCGACCATCTCGACGGCGTGATGTTTACCGACCGTCTCACACCTTTGCGCAAGCAACTCATCAAGAATAAGCTGAAGGCTATTATGCAAGGAAAGTTCCGTTGCTCCTATCGCGTGAAGCCTCGTCACTAATACATTATTATATGAGAGAACAAGGAGCCAGCAATAATCCATGGTCCTGTTTGCGTCTTATACGAAACCTCGCTTGTCTGATAATCTTCCTCATGCCTGTTTCGTCTAAGGCGCAATTTAATACTAACCAGTTGATGCAGACTGGGCGCATAGCCCTTCAATATGAGGACTATGTGCTTTCCATACAGTATTTCAACCGGGTGATATCGTTGCGCCCCTATCTCTATGAGCCCTGGCAGCTGAGGGCTGTGGCCAAATTCTATCTCGACGATTTTGTCGGGGCGGAGTCGGATGCCTCGAAGGCCATCGAACTCAATCCCTACATCTCGCAGTTGTTCGACCTAAGAGGCATTGCCCGTATCAGGCAGAAGAACTTTCAGGGGGCAATTGATGACTACAAGAGAGCCATCAAGCTGGACCCCTCGGCGCAGGGCTTTTGGTACAACAGTGCCCTTTGCTACTATCAACTCAAGGATTATGACAATGCCCTGGCTCTTTCGGACAGCATTATCAAGCGATGGAACAACACTGCCGGAGCTTATTCTCTGAAAGCCGAAATCTATCTGCAAAAGAAAGACACAACTCAGGCTGCACAGTGGCTCGACAAAAGCTTAAAGATTGACCCATACAATGCTGACGCCTGGACAACTCGCGCTTATATGGCAATGGGCAAGAAGCAATGGAAAGAGGCTGACGGCTTCTTTACCGAAGTGCTGCGACTGAAGCCTACAGACGTCAATAGCTACGTGAACCGTGCGCTCTGTCGCATCAATACGAATAATCTCCGCGGTGTGATGGACGACTATGATAAGGCCCTCGAACTGGATCCCAACAACTTCCTGGCTCATTACAATCGAGGCCTTATTCGTGTTCAGCTGGGCGATGACAATCGTGCCGTGGAGGACTTTGACTATGTGGTGCGCATGGAGCCCTCCAACTTCATGGCCATCTACAACCGTGCCTTGCTGCTCGACCGCATCGGCGACCTCAAGGGAGCCATACGTGATTATACGACCGTCATCAACCAATTCCCTAATTTCTGGACTGGCCTCGAACAGCGTGCCTGGTGTTACCGACGGCTTGGAATGACTTCTAAGGCTGAACTCGACGAATTCCGCGTGTTCAAAGCCCAGATGGACAAGCACGTAGGTATACAGCGGCGGTGGAGCAAGGCCAAACTGCGTGAAGTGAGAAAACGTAGTGAGATCAATCTTGACAAGTACAACCAAATAGTTGTGGAAGACGAGCCAGAGGTGGACCACGAATATAAGAGCGGTTATCGCGGACGTGTGCAAAACCGTCAAGTAGACATCGACATGATGCCCATGTATATGCTCTCTTTTGAAGCCTACAACAATGGCGTTCTGCACTATCAGGCTTTCGACCGCGATGTGGAACGGCTCAATGCCAAGAAAGGCAGTGAGCATAAGCTCTATGTCAACTGCAATCGTCAGTCGCTCGACACTTTGCAGATACAGCGCGTCTTTTCCATGGTCGATACGCTCACGGCTAGGATAGAAGGCACGGCCACTGTGCATAGTATCACGGGTAAAGGCCAGCAGCAGTTGCTTTCGCTACTCATGACGCGCAGCGTGGCCTACGCTTCCCTTCAAAATTACGATGCGGCCGCTGCCGACATGACCACTTATCTAGGTGTAGACAGCACTCTTTCGCTGGCATGGTGGCAGCGGGCTGTGTGTCAGTCGCTCTACATGCAGTCGTTCGATAACAGCGATATGACGCAGTTGAAGTTGTCACAGATTAAGGATGACTTTGCCCATGCCATAAGTCTGAACGCCCAGAATGCTTATCTCTATTATGACCGCGGCAATTTCTATGCGAAACAGAAAGATTATGCTCAGGCCATAGACGATTATACCCGCGCTTTGCAAATCGATAGTCATCTGGCCGAAGCCTATTATAACCGTGGTGTGACCCGCATTCTGGCCAACGACAAGAAAAATGGAGTGGCAGATTTGAGCAAGGCTGGTGAACTAGGACTCTATGAAGCCTACAGCGTCATCAAGAGATACACTAAATGAGCCTAGCCTCTTTCAATATTATCTTGAACTTTACCGAGCACAACAGAATGATAGAATCTTCAGACGATATGCAGCATTTGGCCAACGAATGGGGCTTCCTGCCATTCTTCGCAGGACCTATTCCAGGTTTTTCCATCGAGGAAAACATCGATCCTCGCTGGTGGTTCAGCGATGGCTCGCTCGACGAGGAGAATGAGGATGAGCTTGCTCAATCCGATCCGATGGGAGCGTGGGACTGGAAAGGCCGCTGCATTATTGAGGGTGACTTGGCTTATGGTAAGTTTTTCCATGGCAAGGCTGGGTATATCAGCATGGAATTCTTTCCCGACTTCATCAACTACCGCCGTTCAAAATACAAACTCTCAGCCCAGGAGAAGAAAGTCTTGGCCACGCTGCGTGAGAGTCACTCGCTATTGTCTTCGGAACTTCGCTTGCAGAGCGGCTACGAACGGCGCCATTACACACATCGCGAGAGCAACCCGCTATTGCGTGAGGCGCAGAAGACGCAACCACATCTCCCAAAACCTAAGAAAACTACACGTGTAGAAGGTTTTGAGACGGCCATCTCCCGGCTGCAAATGGGTGGCCGGGCTTTGATTGCCGATTTCGAATACCGCTACGACAAGCAGGGCCGCCGCTATGGCTGGGGAGTAGCCCGCTATTCAACGCCTGAGGACTTCTTTGGCGAAGATCGGATATCGTGTAGTCGCAAGCCGCTCGAATCTTATTCTGTACTCCTCAACCGCCTTACTCAGCTCTTTCCTGATGCCACTCCTTCCCAATTGAAATGGGTGCTGGGGTAAAATATTCATTAATCTAAGAGTTTCTTGCACTGTCGTTTGTGGCAGATGAACTGTCTGTCCTCTGATTATTCTCTTCTTCATTCTCTGGATAATTCTTTAACTCCACAACTACGGGGCACCGTCGTTGCGTTCCAGTTTCTTTGTTCTTCAGTCGCAAATTGCCTGTAATTCCATTGCAATTTGCCTGTAATTCCATTGCAATTTGCCCGTAATTCCATTGCAATTTGCCCGTAAATCCGACTCATTTTGCCCATATTTCCATTGTAAGTTATATGTATTGCCGACTCGAGACGCTCAATTTTTCCTTTTGAAGTACATTATTTATATCCATTTTGGGTGCGCCATATAAAGAGGTTTGGCTTGCCGACCATTGGCTGGCCAAACCTCTATATATAAAGGTATAGGTTGAGTTTATTGTCTTCTGCAGACGTTTTTGCATAAATATTTGTCTCCTTAAGATTATTTTCCCCTTATTTGTTGCCGCATTCCAAAATAAAGTAGTACTTTTGCGTCGATTAAGCAAACTAAATTTGTATTATGGTTAAAATCACTTTTCCAGATGGGTCTGTCCGTGAGTATGAGTCAGGCGTAACTGGGTTACAAATCGCCGAGAGCATTTCGCCGGCTCTCGCTCGCAACGTTGTATCTTGCGGTGTCAATGGCGAAACAGTGGAACTCAACCGTCCTATCAACAGCGACGCCACTATCGCGCTCTATAAGTTTGAGGACGAAGAAGGAAAGCACACGTTCTGGCACACCTCCGCCCACCTGTTGGCCGAGGCTCTTCAAGAGCTTTATCCCGGTATTCAGTTTGGTTTCGGTCCTGCCATCGAAAACGGCTTCTTCTATGATGTCATGCCTGCCAACGGTCAGGTGATCTCTGAGAATGATTTCCCGAAGATTGAGCAGAAGATGATGGAACTCGCCAAGAAAGATGAGCCTGTGGTGCGTCGCGAAGTTTCCAAGGCCGATGCTTTGAAAGAATTCGAAGCTGATGGTCAGACTTACAAATGCGAGCACATCGATCAGGATCTCGAAGACGGAACCATCACAACATACACACAGGGCAACTTCACCGACCTTTGCCGTGGCCCGCACTTGATGAGTACGGGTGCCATCAAGGCCGTCAAGATTACGAGTGTTGCCGGTGCCTTCTGGCGTGGCGATGCCAAGCGTGAGCAGATGACGCGTATCTACGGTATCACCTTCCCGAAGAAGAAGATGCTCGATGAGTATCTCGTGATGCTCGAAGAGGCAAAGAAGCGCGACCACCGCAAGATTGGTAAGGAGATGGAACTCTTCATGTTCTCCGATCGTGTTGGTAAGGGTCTGCCTATCTGGTTGCCCAAGGGCACGCAGTTGCGCCTGCGCCTGCAGGATTTGCTGCGTCGAATCCTCAAGCCTTACAACTATCAGGAGGTGATCACTCCGGGTATCGGTTCGAAGAATCTTTATGTCACATCAGGCCACTATGCTCATTATGGCAAGGATTCCTTCCAGCCTATTCACACGCCTGAGGAGGATGAGGAGTACATGCTCAAACCTATGAACTGTCCTCACCACTGCGAAGTTTATGCGCGCAAGCCCCGTTCTTACAAAGACCTGCCCTTGCGTATCGCAGAGTTCGGTACGGTGTTCCGCTATGAGAAGAGCGGTGAGCTCCACGGACTAACCCGCGTGCGTACGTTCACTCAGGATGATGCTCACATCTTCGTGCGCCCCGATCAGGTGAAAGCTGAGTTTGAGAACGTTATCGACATCATTCAGAAGGTGTTTGGTATCTTCGGCTTCAACGACTATGAGGCGCAGATCTCTCTTCGTGATCCCGCTGATAAGGAGAAGTACATTGGTAGCGACGAGATTTGGGAGACCAGCGAGAATGCTATCCGCCAGGCTTGTAAGGAGAAGGGCCTGAAAGCTCACGAGGAAATCGGCGAGGCTGCTTTCTATGGTCCTAAGCTCGACTTCATGGTGAAAGATGCTATTGGCCGTCGTTGGCAGCTGGGTACTATCCAGGTAGACTATAATCTGCCGGCACGTTTCAAACTGGAGTATACAGCTGAGGACAACTCGAAGCAGACTCCTGTGATGATTCACCGTGCACCTTTCGGTTCGCTGGAGCGTTTCACCGCTGTGCTTATCGAGCATACAGCCGGTCACTTCCCCTTGTGGCTCACTCCTACACAGTGTACCATCCTTCCTATCTCGGAGAAGTACAACGACTATGCAAAACAGTTGAAGGCTTATTTCGACAGCGTAGACGTTCGTGCTACTATCGATGACCGCAACGAGAAGATTGGCCGCAAGATTCGCGATAACGAGTTGAAGCGTGTTCCCTACATGCTCGTGGTTGGTGAGAAAGAAGCAGCCGACGGATTGGTGAGCATGCGTAAGCAAGGCGGTGGCGAACAGGCCACGATGACGAAAGAGGAATTTGCCAAGCGCGTGAACGACGAGGTGGCAGATCAGCTCAAAACCGTCTAATCATTCGAAAGATAGTGGAGTAGGGCGGTTTTCACTATTGGATACGCTATGACTGCCTATCTCTAATCATCCTAAAATATAAACGGACAGTTCTGATCCAGAACTGTCCGTTTTTGAATTTTTCATTTGTTCGTAAACTCTTCCTGAAGACAGTAAGACCGTGTTTCCTACTAATCCCCTGTGACCTTTTGCTCTAATCAAAGTTCGTTGTAGGAAACGTATTCTGTGGGTGATAATGAGAAGTATGGCCTTTTTCTAAATAGTCGGTATGAAAGCAGTCTCTTTTGTGTTAAAAAGTTTGAGGTTTTCTTTGCCAACTCAATGATTTTTAGTAATTTTGCACCCTGTAACGGGAGATTGCGCCCGTGAATAAACAAAAAACAGAATAAGACTTGTATATAGTTAATGAAGAATGACAAAAAGACAATGAAAAACCAGTACCGCGTGAATGAACAAATTCACGTTCGGGAAGTTAGAGTGGTAAGCGATAATGGCGCAGAAGTAATGCCCACACGCAAGGCCCTTGACTTGGCTCGCCAGCAAGGACAGGATTTGGTGGAGATTTCCCCCAATGCACAGCCACCTGTTTGTCGCATCATCGACTATAGCAAGTTCCTTTACCAGCAGAAGAAACGTCAGAAGGAAATGCGTCAGAAGCAGGTCAAGGTGGAGACAAAGGAAATCCGTTTTGGACCACAGACCGATGAGCACGATTATCAGTTCAAGTTGAAGCATGCTCAGGAATTCCTTGAGGACGGCAACAAAGTGCGCGCCTACGTATTTTTCCATGGTCGTTCGATTCTCTTTAAGGATCAGGGCGAAGTGCTCTTGTTGCGTTTTGCCAACGATTTGGAAGATTACGGCAAGGTGGAGCAGATGCCGAAACTGGAAGGCAAGAAGATGTTTATCTATCTTGCTCCGAAGAAGAGCGGCACAGTGAAGCAGAGCCAGCAAAAGCGCGACCGCTTGGCAGCTGAGGCTGCAGCAAAAGCTCAGGCCGATGCAAAGAAGGAGCAGGACGCTAAGAACAACGGACTCTTCGCCAACGCCAAGAATGGTGCAGACGCGCTGAAGAAGCTCGCTGCAGATAATGCTGATAAGAAGGAAGATAAAAAGAAGAGATTCACATTCACCGGAACTGGTAAGATCAAGAGACATCACGCTTACCACAGTCACATTCTGACTAAGAAGACAAAGAAGCAGAAGAGAAACTTGGATCATCAGACCCTCGTAGACCGTACGAACCTCAAGCAGGTGCGCGATTTGCTCTGCCTCCGTTAATCATTAACTTTTTGGTCGAACTATTAAAGAAACAAAATTATGCCAAGATCAGTAAATCACGTTGCATCTAAAGCAAAGAGAAAGAGAATTCTTAAGCTCACAAAAGGTTACTACGGAGCAAGAAAGAATGTTTGGACAGTAGCTAAGAACACTTGGGAGAAGGGACTTACCTACGCTTATCGTGACCGTCGTACCAAGAAGCGCAACTTCCGCGCTCTGTGGATTCAGCGTATCAACGCTGCTGCCCGTATGGAGAATCTGAGCTACTCACAGCTCATGGGCGCTCTCCACAAGGCTGGTATCGAGATCAACCGTAAGGTCCTCGCCGACCTCGCTATGAACAATCCCGAGGCTTTCAAGGCTATCGTCGACAAGGTGAAGTAAATCACATTATTTCCTTCATATAAAAGGTTGTCTGTTCAGCGAACAGACAACCTTTTTCATGCTTTTTTCTGAATCAGTACAACTCGCTTATCCTTCTTCAAGTAGACTATAGAGAATAAACTTCTCCCCTGCAAAACGAAATATATAATTCACATTTTGCTCCGTCACCTTTTTTTCTTTACCTTTGCGGCTATGAAACAATTAAAGGCTTTGATAAAGGGATTCGTCTATTGGGTGATCCTGTTTTTACTGCTGAAATTAGCCTTCATGCTTTATAACTGGTCTACGTACTCCGCAGTTGGGGCTTCCGACTGGTTGAGAGTGCTGTGGCATGGGCTTCCCCTTGACTTCTCTCTGGCTGGCTATCTCACAGTGATACCGGCACTGACGTTGATTGCCGACCTGTGGACGGGCGGACGCTTACTGCTCTTGAGGCGTTGCTACTATCTCTTGATGACGTGGATAGTAGTGATACTTCATGTTCTCAATGCCGTTCTTTATGGCTATTGGCGATTCCCTCTCGACACCACTCCGATGTTTTATTTCTTTTCCTCGCCCCGTGATGCTTTTGCCAGCGCGGGCCCGAAGGAGTATGTGCTCTTGACCGTTCTTATCGTCTTGATTATAGTCTCTTTCGGGGTGTTCTTCCATTTTTATTCCCCTAAACGCAAATCTGATAAGGCACCTCATAGAATTCTCACAACGATCGGTTTGGCCCTGCTCACAGGCTTGCTTTTCATTCCTATACGAGGCGGTGTCACTGTTTCAACGATGAATACGGGTGAAGTATATTTCAGCGACAAGCAATTTCTGAATCATGCTGCGGTGAATCCCGTGTTTTCGCTGATGGAATCACTGTCGCGAGAAAGCGATTTCGCTTCTCAATACCGCTTCATGGACGATGTTGAGGCAACGAAAATATTCCAATCGATGACGGCCACGCGATCGGATTCTGCACAGACTATTCTTACGCAGTCGCGCCCCGATGTATATATCATCGTGATGGAGAGTTTCTCCCGACTCGTGATGAAGACTGGCGCTACGCCAAATCTTTGTCGTTTGGCTGATGAGGGTGTGATGTTTGAGAACTTTTATGCCAACAGCTTCCGCACCGACCGCGGACTTGTTGCCATTCTGAGTGGATTCCCTGCCCAGCCCTCTATGAGCATCATGAAGTATGCTGTCAAGAATCGCCATTTGCCGTCGATAGCCCGTTCGATGATCAAGGGAGGATATAAGGCTGCCACTTATTACTATGGTGGAGATATCGACTTCTGCAATCAGCGGTCGTATCTCGTATCGCAAGGTTACACGCGATTTGTTGCCGACAAGAATTTCCCCTTGAAATACCGTCTGAGCAAGTGGGGCGTTCCCGACGGACCCTTGTTTGACCAGGTAGAGAAAGATGTCAGCAAAGAGCTATTGGCCGGTCCTGTGCTGCGCGTTATCCAGACATCGAGTTCACATGAGCCGTTTGATGTTCCCGTACAGCTGAATCGAAATAAGCGGCTGAATGCCTTTGCCTATACCGATCAGTGTATTGGGCGTTTCACCGATTGGCTGAAGCGGACCGGACGGTGGAAGAAGTCGGTCGTGATTCTTGTGGCAGACCATTTGGGAGCTTATCCTGAACAGATTGAGAATCTGACGTTGCCAAGATTCCAGATACCCTTGGTGATCACCGGTGGTGCAGTCAAAGGTCCATTGAAGTTGGATGTCTATGGCTCGCAGCAGGATATTGCCGCCACGCTGCTCGGCCAATTGGGAATCGCTCATGACGACTTTGTTTTCAGCAAGGATTTGTTGGATCCCAGTATACCGCATTTTGCCTTTTTCACCATTCCTGATGCTTTCGGTATGGCCGATGAGGAGAATCGACTGATCTACGACAACCAGGCGTCGAAAATTGTCCTTGACGAAGGACCACGTAAAGGCAGCAATCTCTTGCGTGGGAAAGCCTACTTGCAGAAACTGTATGATATAATCGCCAAAATGTAAACGATGGAAATCAAGACAATAGCAACTTTTCACTCGCCCTTCGGGAGCAAGTTCGGAATACCCAAGCAGAGTAATATCGTCAGTACACTTCGGGGCAGCATCGTGTTCGAACCAGAATATCGCAATGCAGACGCCCTGCGCGGGCTGGAGGGTTTCGACTACCTTTGGCTTATCTGGGGATTCTCGGCCAACTGTCATGAAGCGTTCTCGCCTGTGGTAAGGCCTCCGCGGCTTGGCGGAAATGAGAAAGTCGGCGTGTTCGCTTCGCGCAGTCCTTTCAGGCCTAATCCGTTGGGGCTTTCTTCCGTGCGTATCGACCGGATAGAGTGGGAGAGCAGTGAGGGACCAATTATCCATGTGCTTGGTGCTGACTTGAAGGATGGAACGCCCATCTACGACATAAAGCCCTACGTCGCCTATGTGGATGCACACGCCGATGCCAGAAGTGGCTTTGTTGATAGCCATCGCTGGAAAACATTGCGTGTTATGATTTCTTCCGACGTAGAGGAATATCTGCGAAATGCGGGGCTGGATTCAGAACTCCTGGAACAACTGAGAGAAGTTTTGGCCCAAGATCCGCGTCCGCAATATCATGATGATCCACAACGAATATATGGCATGTCGTTTGCAGGAGTCGATGTACATTTTCGAGTAGAAGGTCAGACGCTGACCGTAATCCGCTAAAAGCTAAATGTAGATTGTTTCTCTCACGATCAGAAACAATCACGCAGTAAAAAGGGGGATCACCCTTTATAAAATCAAAACCCGGCCGCTTGCGCGAACCGGGCTAATGAAAGGAGGAGTGGTACCTCTTGGAGTTGAACCAAGGACACATGGATTTTCAGTCCATTGCTCTACCACCTGAGCTAAGGCACCATTAATTGTTTTGTGTTGCAAAGGTAGTGTTTTTATTCTTTTCTACCAAATGATGATTCGAAAAACTTTTTTGTTTAAGATACCTTAACAGAAGTGGCCTTTCGGACGAAACCAGTGAAAAGAACGCTTTGAAGCCATAATTCGTTGAGAATTATCTCCTTGCAAGTTTCGATACGAAAATGCTGTGAGCGAGACCGTTTTTATTGCCAATAGAGAAATATTCCCTTTTGCTTTCATTTAGGGTATCATTGGTGTTGCAAAAAGAATTCTTCTTCGAAGTTTATCATTGGGCAAAAAATAACCTCCTCTCACAGAAAGAGGAGGTTATTTTTGTAAATTGTCTGTAGCTTTGGGTAGGAATCAGCAGACAGTTATTTATTTTTTCTTCAGCGGATTCCAGCCTTGGGCTTGGAGTTCAAATTCTGCTCCGTCACGTGTGACGAGCCGGGCTCCAAGTTCGGGCTTGGTGATATATCCTATTTGCTTCACGCCTTCCATCTCTTTCACCTTTTCGTGATCGCCTATAGGTACGGTGAAGAGCAGTTCGTAGTCTTCGCCACCATTCAGAGCTGCAGTAGTGAGATTCATGTTGAATTCCTCGCAGGTGACAGCTGTCTGATAGTCGATAGGGATATTCTTCTCGTAGACCCGGCAGCCGCAGTTGCTGGCTTTGCAGATGTGCAGTAGCTCTGAACTGAGTCCGTCTGAGATGTCCATCATCGCTGTCGGTCTGACTCCTGCTTCCTGAAGCCGCTGTATGATGTCGCCACGAGCCTCGGGTTTCAGTTGCCGATCGATGAGATATTCCTTGCCGGCAAAGTCGGGTTGGAAGTCTTCGAGCATGCGGTATTGCTTCTGAAGGTGGTTGACAAGCTTATCGTCACCTTTCTCCTTGGCATCGCGAATCTGGTTGGTGAGTTTTGTGAGTTGTGAATAGTAAACGCTCTTTTCCCGTTCGAGAATCTGCAGTCCCATATAGGCGGCGCCCAAGTCACCGGAGACGCAGATCAAGTCGGTCTCGTGGGCACCGTTGCGATAGACGATATCCTCACGCTTGGCCTCGCCGATGCAAGTGATGCTGATGGCCAGTCCGGTGAACGAAGACGTTGTGTCGCCTCCAACAATGTCTATCGACCATTTGTCGCAAGCTTCGCGGAGCCCTTTGTAGAAGTCTTCCAGATCTTCCACCTTGAAGCGTCGTCCGAGAGCAATGTTGACGATTATCTGCCTGGGAGTGCCATTCATGGCAAACACATCACTGATGTTGACCATCGCACTCTTGTAGCCCAGCGTCTCCATATCGATATACGTGAGATCGAAATGAACGCCTTCCATGAGCATGTCGCTGGTGATGAGCACTTCTTTGTCGGGATAATGCATCACGGCACAGTCGTCACCTACGCCTTTCAGCGTGCTTTCATTTTGGGGCTTGATATTGTCTGTGAGTCGGTGGATGAGACCGAATTCGCCAATTTCTGATATTTCCAAAATTTACTTCTCCTATTTATTAATAATCTATTTATTTATGAGGGGGAGTCAGATCTATAGCCTTGCTGTTTAAGGACAGACTTTGGCTAATCGCTGACTCCTTCTCAACGGCCTGCAATGCAGGACTTACTTTTATTTGTCAATTATTTCTGAAGCTGATCGTACGGGTTTTGTTTCCTGAATGATGGCGGTTCTGAGATTCGTCAACATCCTTTTTCTTAAACAGAATGCTGTTTCGTGAATTCTTTCGTACGTAGCTGATAATCTTCTGATTGAACTGTTCTTCCTGATCCAACATGAACTTTATGCGGATAGGCAGGGCATAGAGATTCTCTTTGGTCTGTTCCGACAATCCATTCACAGCCTGCAGACGTGATGCGTCTTTCTCGGTTGTGATAATAATCTTCGGCGACTGCAATGCTGCAAACTTACTGTTGATAGCGTCGATGTCGCGTGAGCTGAAGTTGTGATGGTCACCGAATGTCATGGGAGTTACTTTCAGGCCGTAGGGTTTCAGATCGTTGAGAATCTGCTTTGGCGAGGCGATACCCGTCAGCAGCAGCACGTTGTAGCCGTGGATATCATTGAGCGTCAGAGATTCCTTGGCGTTGGGCTTGTCGCTGATGTCGCTGTAATGTTTCAGCGGCTCATACTGGAGCGTGGTGAAATACAGATCCTGATAAGGGTAAAGATCCATAGCCTTCGTGAGCACGCGTATCTCCATGGGCTTCAAGTCGGGCGGACATTTTGTGATGATCACGATGTCGGCACGCCTTTTCCCCTCAAGGGGTTCCCGCAATCTGCCAGCGGGAATCAGTTTGTCGTAAATGATGAGCCGATGATAATCTACGAGGAGAATGTTGATGCCCGGTTTTACGTAGCGGTGCTGAAAAGCGTCGTCAAGCAGGATCACGTCCACATCCTTGGTCGCGTCATCGTGTGTGAGGCGGTCTATGCCCTCCGTGCGTCGCTTGTCCACTGCCACGTAGATGTTGCGGAATTTCTCCTTCATCTGGTAAGGCTCGTCGCCAATCTCCTCCATGGTCGTGTTCTCATTGGCCAGGACGTAGCCCTTGGATTTACGTTTGTAGCCGCGCGAGAGTACGGCCACCTTTGTCAAATTGTTCAGAAGTCGGACGAGATACTCCACATGAGGCGTCTTTCCCGATCCGCCCACGGTGATGTTGCCCACTGAGATTACAGGCAGGCTATAGGAGTGCTGTTTCAAGATGCCCATCTCGAAGAGGGCATTGCGAAACCGCACTCCTAAGCCATAGAGCCAGCTCAGTGGCAGAAGCCATTCGTTGATTTTGATGAAGTCTCCTTCCATTTTCTCTTTTAGTTGTACAATACAAAGTAAGGCATACGTGCCTGAATTGCATTTTGCGATTTTATGCGGCTGAGTACGCTGAACGGCTGATAGAAGTCGCCCAGGACCTCGCGCAATTGTTCGTCGAGGTAGGTACCCTTATTGCCGAATGCGCTCAACTGGTCGAGAAAACTTAGCGGTGAGGGGTATTCCTCATAATAATAGTCTTTGAGCTTGGCCAGTTTTGCGGCTTTCTCTATGGCCTGATTGATGCCTCCCATCTCGTCGACTAGCTTGATCTGCAGGGCATCCTGACCCAGATACACATGGCCCTGGGCAAGTTCGTTCACCTTCTCGACGGTCATGTGTCGGCCTTCAGCCACTCTTGACAGGAAGACGCGATAGCCACGGTCGACCGAAGCCTGGATGTAGCCAATCTCCTCGGGAGTCATCTTCCGGCCCATAGCGCCTAAAGTAGAGTGTTTATTGGTCGAAACCTCATCAAACTTGATGCCTAATTTGTCGGAGAACAATTGTGTTGCGTCAGGTATCATTCCGAAGATACCGATAGAGCCGGTGATCGTGGTCGGCTCTGCGACAATCCAGTTGGCGCCGCAGCTCATGTAGTAACCGCCGCTAGCAGCCATACCGCTCATCGACACAATGACGGGCTTCTTCTTCTTGAGTTGTTGTATAGCGTGCCACATCTTGTCGGAAGCAAAGGCTGAGCCACCGGGCGAGTTGACTCGTAACACCACAGCCTTCACATCGTCATCGTTCATCAGTTCTTCCATATCTTTGCATACGTCGTCTCCCACGATGAGATTCTCTTCATCGAAGATTGAGGAGGGATTGCCTTGGTCGACAATCTCGCCGCTGGCATAGTAGACGGCAATTTTTCCGCCATTTGAAGAACTAGAAGTTGCACTGAGAAGTTGGCTGGGAGTCACCTGACTGATGTCTTCGTCTTCTTTCAGACCGAGCATCTTCTTCACTTCGGCCTTCATTTCGTCGGAATAAAGCAGTTTGTCAACCATCTTGTTGGCAACGAACACCTTGGGATCTTCCGACTCTATGAATCGGTCGGCATAGGCATTGAGCTGCTGAGCCGAGATCTTTCGGCTTTCGCTCACGCTGCTCACCCATTTGTTCCAGATGCCGCTGATGTAGCGCATGGTTTGCTCGCGGTTGGCATCGCTCATCTTGTCTTCGGTGTACATCTCGGTGGCGCTCTTGTATTTGCCCACTTTCGTTACGATCATGCTGACACCAATTTTCTTCAGAGCGTCTTTCACGTACATCGTCTCGCTGCCAATACCTTTCCATTCTATTGTTCCCTGCGGATTCAGATAGATCTTGTCGGCGATGGATGCGAGGTAATAGCTGCCGCTGCCGTAGGAGTCACCATAGGCTACGATCCATTTCTTGCTGGTCTTGTAGTCTTTGAGAGCGTTTCTGATTTCTTCGAGCTGAGAAGGATCGGCGCTGAAGCCGTCGTTCTCAATGTAGATGCCTTTGATTTTTGGGTCATCCTTAGCCTTCTTGATAGAATAGAGAATATCGTTCAATCCCATAGGCGGTGTCTGATCCTGGTTTAGGATAGAGAAAGGCGAAGAAGAGCTTCTCTCGTCGAGCTGACCCTTCATCTGTAGTACCAGGACACTGTTGGAAGGAATCGACGGCTTACTGTCGCTGCTTGCGCCTGCTATCATGCCGACGATGCTGATAATGGCAAATCCCCCCAAAATCAGGGTGAATAACAAAAGGCCGACGATTGTGGCACCTACGTTCTTAAAGAAATCTTTCATAACTGTATTTTTAGAAATTGGTTGACTTGAACTTTCTCAATGCAAAGATACGAGAAATCGGGTGAAGTACAAAATAAACGGTTGCTTTTTCTTACAATATTGCGGCTTTCTTGTTTGTGCTAACGCCAATCGCTTAGAAAAGAGCCGCCTTTTGAAAGATATGGCTTTCCCCCTTAGAACTGTATAGAGTCTTCTTTGCCACAGTTATTACCTTCATGAAAACGAACGGTTACAATTCTCTGCATTTGAGAGCGTGGAACAAAATCGCGACATTATTTGTAGATATTACGTTGCAGAGAATGCTTGAATGCCAGTCTGTATTACAGCTTCTTTCTGGCTGTAGACTGTGCGTTTTTTGCATGAGCCGATGTCTGCTGACAGCTGTCAGCAGTTCTGCTCTCAGCTGTCAGCAGTTCTGCTCTCAGCTGTCAGCAGTTCTGCTCTCAATTGTCGGACATATATTGTTTCGCTTGTAATGAGTAAAGCGTCCTAAGGGCTGAGTGCAAAAATGTGGAATGGAGTAGAATGTGTATCAGCTAAACTTTGCTTGTTTTTGTTTTACAAAGTAAGTCAACCCACCGAGGTTTTAAAAATAAAATCGTATCTTTGCACAAAAGAACATTGCTGAAAATATGAAAAGATTCGGATTTATCTTCATGCTGCTGTTGGTCTTTGTTCCAATTCAGTTGCTAGGTCAACAAGAAGAGCCCAGCTATGGCATCTATGGTAATGATACTACTGTGCAGGTTTTCCTGTATTCGCCCGGTTCCAGCCAAGGTCTTCATTTGTCCTATTTGGGTTATGACAACCAATGGAAAGACTTAGGCCAAATCTGTGCCTCAGAATACGGCCTTCCGGGCATGAGCGGTAGCATGTTTGACCCTTTTGTGATCAGTGTTGACGGCTCTTATCGTCTGCTTTTTGGTGTGGGTAAGGATGCCGTTTGTTTTGGAGTATCCAGCAGTGAGGATCTTGTCCATTGGCGTCCTCAGGATTTCCCGGTGATGACTGTGCGTGGTTGCAGGCAACCGATAGCCTTCACGAACAGCGATAACGGCTTTGACATCTATTTCAGATCAAAAGAAGGTCCGCGCTACCTCTCGGCTACTAACGACTTCCGCAAATTCTCGGCCGACGAGTCCTCTACGATAGAAGATATTGCATGGCTTCGCGACACCGCCACGATAGGAGAACACGTTATGGAGGGCACCTTGCTTGAGATTGCCAAGGTCCACTTTGATTATATCAGTCGTTACCTTCAGGCTTTGGCCAACGACAAGAAGATGAGCAGTCTGACCATGGCTGACGGTGGGACTCGATTCGCATCGCTGCCCAATGTTTCAGCCACGCTAAGAGTGGATATGGACAAACCAAAAAGCATCTCAAACCATATCCTTGGCATCAGCTTTGAAGATGTAGATTATGCTGCAAAGCGTGGGCTGAGTGCAGAGATGATAGATAACGGCGACTTTGAAGGAAGTCCCGCAGGTAACAGCACAAGCACCAATTCCGCTGCATGGTTGCCGCTGGCTCCAGAAGGCAAAGTAGAGATAGACACGGTCTATCCTTTCGGTAAGACCAATCCTCATTATGTGTCACTGTCTTCTTCGGGCATTGTCAATAAAGGCTTTGAAGGGATGAACGTGTGGGCTGACAGCGTGTATACTTTTTCGGTTCAGGCAAGGTTGCTTGACCCAGAAGAGAAGAAGAAAAAACTCAATGTGATACTTTCAGACAGCGATGGTAATGTGTTGGCTGACGGCAAGTTAACCGTCGCTGGTGGAAGTTGGGCTGAATACAGATTGCCACTAATCGTCGGAAGACCTAAAGACAAGAAAGACATCTCGAAATTTTCTGGCGCCCGACTGTCTATCGTCCCTCAGGGCGACGGTAGAGTAGGGCTGGACATGGTCAGCCTGAGTCCCAATGCGACCTTTAAGGGGCATGGCATGAGGCGTGATATGGCAGAGTCTATCGCAGCGCTTCACCCAAAGTTCATGCGTTTCTCGGTGGGCGGTCTTGCTCGGGAGAATGTTTATAATAAGGTATTGACCGACAATCCTCACACCGGCAGGTCTGCCCTCAGTGGTAGTCTACTACAGAATGGCCTGAGCACGGAAGCCTTCTTCCGCTTGTGCGATGATCTTGGCTGTGAGCCACTGCCGATCGTTGCGGCCGGTGATCCTAGTCCGGTCACCGATGCATCAAGCTTGGAAAAGGGAGTTGCTATGAAAGATATGGCTGCCTATTGTGATGAGCTTTTGAAGTTCATCGAGTGGGCTCGCCGCAATCATCACTTATCCTATATTGGCATTGCTGGCGCTGGTCATGTCACAACAGCTTTCGAGGAGCGCTGTCTGATGATGTGCAAGGCCATCAAGCAACGCTATCCTGACATGAAAATTATCGTATCTGCAGGACAGGGCCATAATCCATCGGCCGACAATATTGAAGGTTGGGAGTTTGCCAAGGCGCATAAGGACTTGATAGACATGGTAGACGAGAAGTTCACAGAGTCGGCGGGCTGGTTGCTTTCTCATCCTGATTATTACGACGATTATGACCGCAGGGCAGCCAAGGTCTCGAATGGCGAATATGCCTGCCTGAAGCCTACGATGGAGTCAGCTTTGGCCGAAGCCGCTTTTCTTTGCAATGTGGAGCGCAATGGCGATGTGGCGGCGACCGCAAGCTATGGGCCGTTGCTGCGCTACAACCGGAATAAGAACTCGAGCCCGGCCTTGATCAGCTTCGACAAGGATACGGTTATGTTCGCGCCGTCGTATTATACTCAGTTGCTGTTCTCCAGCCACAGCGGCAACCGCTACATGCCGAGCACACTGGAACTGACACCTCAAGAGGAGAGTCTGAAGGGACGTGTGTGCGCGTCGGTAGTTGGCAGCAGCGCTGAAGGTATGACTTATCTGCGACTTGTCAACACATTGCCCCGCGACGTGAGTCTCAGGATTGAGGGCTTGAACATCCCCGAAGGCTCTGTCATGACTAGTTTTTCGGGCCGGCCTTCTGATGAAACCACAACGTTGGAGCAGAAGATTGTCGGAAACTCCCTTGTGCTCTCGCCCTATAGCGTGAGTGTGATTGCGGTGAAATGAGTGGGTGTGGCAGGGCGCGGCCTAAAGATAGGAACTTGGTGAAACTCCGACTCGACTTTACTTTTTTTATGGATAAATCAGATTTTCTCGAAAATAAGATTGCTTCTTTCATATAATTTTCCTAATTTTGCAATAAAAGAGAAAAATGCATGTAATCTTGCCTCCAATTGGGCGCGTGCAAACGTACCGCATTGGGTGGACGAGCGATGTTCTTAGGATTGAGACTTCTATTATTCAAAACGCATATTATTCAAAACGCATAAATAAAATGAGTGAAAAAAACTCTTTTTTGGTTTTCTCGGGTACTAATACGAGATACCTTGCAGAGAAGATCTGCGCCAGTCTGGGCTGCCCACTTGGCAACCTCGTTGTAACTCGCTTCTCTGATGGTGAGTTTGCCGTAAGCTACGAGGAGTCCATCCGCGGACGCGACGTATTCCTCGTACAAAGTACCTTCCCCAACTCCGACAATCTGATGGAACTGTTGCTGATGATCGACGCAGCCAAGCGTGCTTCGGCCCGTCACATCATCGCCGTAATTCCTTATTTCGGATGGGCTCGTCAGGACCGCAAGGACAAACCACGTGTGAGCATCGGTGCCAAGCTTGTGGCCGATCTGCTCAGTGTTGCCGGTATCGACCGCGTCATCACGATGGATCTTCACGCCGATCAGATCCAGGGTTTCTTTGATGTTCCCGTAGACCATCTCTACGCATCTGGCGTGTTGCTGCCCTACGTGCAGAGCCTTCACTTGAAAGACTTGGTGATTGCCTCGCCTGATGTCGGTGGTTCAAAGCGTGCCAACACCTATGCAAAGTATCTTGGCTGCCCTCTCGTGTTGTGCAATAAGACGCGTGCACGTGCCAACGTTGTCGAGTCGATGCAGATCATTGGTGACGTGAAGGGCAAGAATGTGGTCATCGTCGACGATATGGTAGATACGGCCGGCACGATCACGAAGGCTGCCAACATCATGAAGGAAGCCGGAGCTCTGAGCGTACGTGCTCTCGCCAGCCACTGTGTGATGAGTGGTCCTGCCACAGAGCGTGTGCAGAATTCCTGCCTTGAGGAGATTGTCTTCACCGATTCTATTCCCTACACCAACCGCTGCTCCAAGGTGAAGCAGCTTAGCGTGGCCGATATGTTTGCTGAGACCATCCGTCGTGTCATCAACAACGAAAGTATCTCCAGTCAGTATCTCGTTTGATCATATTATCATCCATCATATCCCCATTCAATCCCGAAGCTGGATTGAATGGGGATTTTCTTTTGTTGACCCTTTGAAGTAATGCGAGCTTGAGCCGGGAAAGTGGATGTGCTTCTTGCTTTCTGTATCTATTTGTTCCAAAAAAAGTGCAAATGACATTCGTATAAAGAAAAAACATCCAACAAAGCATGGCTATGAAATAATTTTTGTGTACCTTTACACCAAAGAAATTATAAACTGTATTTACACGAATCGAATAAATGGCATTTCAATAAAATGGTTGATTATTATAAAGAACATGCCCGACTTTACGTCTCCATCGACTGTATTGTTCTGGGATTTGATGAAGGAAAATTAAAACTCCTCATAGGTCATCGTAAGATGGACCCGGGACGGGGCGAGTGGTCGCTCTATGGTGACTTTGTCAATGAAGACGAGAGTCTTGACGATAGCGCCAGCAGGGTACTCTACGAATTGACAGGTATGAAGGATATCTATCTGAAGCAAGTCGGGGCCTACGGCGAAGTGAATCGAGACCCGGGTGAGCGAGTGATCTCCGTGGCTTATCTGTCGCTGATCAATGTGAACGACTATGATGAAGAACTGCGCAGACAGTTTGATTTGCATTGGGTGGCAGTTGACCAACTTCCCAAACTCTATGGCGACCATAACGAGATGGTCAGCAATGCTGTCTCTATGCTCAGAAGAAGAATAGCCTATGAGCCATTGAGCTTCAATCTGCTTCCCGAAATGTTCACTCTCACACAACTTCAACGCGTTTATGAGGCTATTCTCGGACACGAGATAGACAAGCGCAACTTCCGAAAACGGATAAAGCAGATGCCTTTCATTGAAAAGACCGGTTCAATCGACCGCAAGACATCCAAACGGGGAGCTGCTCAATACAGATTCAACAAAGAAATGTACGACTTATAAGCCATTAATCAGCTAATATCTGACAATTGTCCGTCTACAACATAATTAAAACCAACGTACTAATGAATGACAAACAATTAATGAACCGTGCGGCAGACAACATCCGCGTACTTGCCGTATCGATGGTAGAGAAGGCAAATTCCGGTCATCCTGGTGGTGCCATGGGAGGAGCCGATTTCATCAATGTGCTGTTCTCAGAATTTCTCGTCTACGATCCAGATGATCCCACTTGGACCGGACGTGACCGCTTCTTCCTTGATCCTGGCCACATGAGCCCGATGCTCTATGCAGGCCTCACGTTGCGTGGCATGTTCACTATGGACGATATCAAGCAGTTCCGCCAGTGGGGCTCTCCATGTCCCGGACATCCCGAACTTGATGTAAAGCATGGAGTAGAGAATTCCTCAGGTCCATTGGGACAAGGTCATGCCATCGCCACCGGTGCAGCAGTGGCCGAAAAATTCCTTGAGGCTCGCCTTGGAAGAACGATGATGCAGCACACCATCTATTGCTACATCTCGGATGGCGCCGTAGAAGAGGAGATTTCGCAGGGCGTGGGCCGCATTGCCGGAACTCTGGGACTCAACAATCTTATCATGTTCTATGACTCTAATGCTGTGCAGCTCTCCACCGACACAAAGGATGTGATGGCTGAGGACACAGCTATGAAATACAAGGCCTGGAATTGGAACGTCATTGAGATCAATGGCAATGATGTCGACGAAATTCGTGGCGCGCTGAAGGAAGCGAAGATGGAACAAGAGCGTCCGACGCTTATCATCGGTCATACGGTGATGGCAAAGGGTGCGTTGAAGAACGATGGCTCCAGCTATGAGGGCAGCGTGAAGACGCATGGCGCTCCTCTTGGCGGTGAGGCTTATCGCAATACAGTGAAGCATTTGGGTGGAAATCCTGATGATCCTTTCGTAATTTGGGACGACGTGAAGCAACTCTATGCCAACCGTCGCGAGGAATTGAAAGCCATTGTCAAAGAGCGCAGAGCGGCCGAGAACGAATGGCGTAAGAGCAATCCTGCACTTGCCTCACAGATGGACGACTGGTTCTCGGGCAAGGCTCCGAAGGTAGACTTCAGCAAACTCGTTCAGAAGCGGGATATTGCCACTCGTGCTGCTTCTTCGGCTTGTCTGGGTGAACTGGCCAAGCAGGTGCCCAATATGATCTGCGCTTCTGCCGACCTGAGTAATTCCGACAAGACTGATGGATTCCTCAAGCAGACTCATAGTCTCGTGAAGGGTGACTTCAGTGGAGCATTCTTCCAGGCTGGTGTAGCCGAACTGACCATGGCCGACATGTGTATTGGTATGGCGCTGCACGGCTGTATTGCAGCTTGTGGCACGTTCTTCGTGTTCTCCGACTATATGAAGCCCGCTGTCCGCTTGGCAGCACTGATGGGTGTTCCCGTCAAGTTTATCTGGACGCACGATGCTTTCCGTGTGGGCGAGGATGGACCTACTCACGAGCCAGTTGAGCAGGAGGCTCAGATTCGCTTGATGGAGAAGTTGCGCAATCATAAGGGCCAGGACAGCGTGCGCGTATTCCGCCCGGCTGATGCCGACGAGGCTACAGTCTGCTGGAAAATGGCCATGGAAAACATGGATACTCCCACGGCGCTTATCTTCTCCCGTCAGGCTATCAAGTCTCTGCCCGAAGGCAACGACTACGAACAGGCCAGAAAGGGTGCATATATCGTGAAGTCTTCTGATGAGAATCCCGATGTAATCCTCGTTGCCTCAGGTTCAGAAGTAGCTACGCTCCTTGCCGGTGCAGAGTTGCTGCGCAAGGATGGATTGCGCGTTCGTATTGTCAGTGCTCCTTCCGAAGGCCTCTTCCGCCGTCAGAGCAAGGAGTACCAGGAGAGTGTCCTGCCTAAGAACGCTAAGATATTCGGTCTTACGGCCGGATTGCCCGTCACCCTTGAGGGACTTGTTGGAGCCAATGGCCGCGTCTACGGTATGGAGAGTTTCGGATTCTCCGCTCCCTACAAGGTATTGGACGAGAAACTTGGCTTTACGGGCGAGAATGTTTATAAGCAGGTAGAAGATTTCCTTTCTGAATAAACAGATAGTAGAAGCAATGTTACAGTATAAGACAGTAGGTCTCGCTTCAGACCATGCAGGTTTTCCGCTGAAGCAATTTGTCAAGCAGTATCTCGAAGAGCACCATATCCCCTATAAGGATTACGGCACTCTGACCGAAGATAGATGCGATTATCCTGATTTTGCCCATGCTCTTGCCCGTGGAATTGAAGCCGGCGAGGTTTATCCGGGCATAGGTATCTGTGGTACGGGCGAAGGCGTGGCCATGACGATGAACAAGCATCAGAAGATCCGCGCAGCCCTGTGCTGGGCACCGGAGATAGCCCACATGGCCCGCTTGCACAATGATGCGAATGCCCTCGTTATGCCTGGCCGGTTCATCGACAATGATATGGCCCGGAAGATACTTGATGAGTTCTTCGCAACCGATTTCGAAGGAGGACGCCACCAACGTAGAATCGACAAGATCCCTATGGAATAAATTGATTTCAATATTATAACACAAGAGAGGCTGACGAACTTGATGATGTCGTCAGCCTCTCTTCTTTTATTATGTCTGAATTCTCTGTCAGCTAATTAATGTAGCATTGCTGAGATTATTCCTTGGGTACTTCGTATCGGCTTCCCGTCTCTTTCACATATTTCTGAGCGAAGGAGTGGGGGAATCCCGGGCGCTCAACCCGTGCGCCAATTCCTTCAGGCGTGCGCTTGAAGTGACCGTTCTCCTCAGGCTTCACAGCCATATCATTATATTTCACGATCAGATATGTGGCAAGCTGCTTCCAACGGGCCAGCATCGTCTGTGCCTGCTGATTGCTGTAGTCGTTCAAGTACTTCAGCGCAGCTGCCTTGTCACTCTCATAGAGGCTCTTGGCTTTCTCTTCTACAGCAGGTTGCTGGGCGATATAGCTGTTCTCCAAACTGTCGCGGACCTGCTTAAGCGAGGGGAACATCTGACAGTAGCGGGGATAAACCATGTTGCTCACCCAGTTGCAAACCCAGTAGGCATTGCGGTCGGAGAACGTCACGGCATCTGCTCCAGGAGTATTGAAGCATTCTGGCTGAACCGTATTTCCGCAATAGATAGGCACATAAGCAATCATGTTGCCATCATCGTTGCCAAACCACAGCACTCCGCCAATCTCGCGGGGCAACCATGAGCGCATCTGTGAGACGTAGGTGAAGCCCGTCTGCTGAGTGGATGTAGGACGCTCATTGAAGTATTCCTTCCCATCCACTTTGAAACTCAGAGGTGTGGGGCGATAAGGCATCTGCCAGATACCGCCACCAATGCTTGTAGAGTCAATGGCCAAGGGAGTACCCTCGTAGTGGTCGCGCATGTCATTCTGCAGATCTTGGAGCGATAGCTTCTTGTCCGGCACGATCCAAAGCGGCATATCGGCTGCATTGGGATCCACACCCAGAGCCCAGTCAAGATATTGGCTCATGTCCTTATGGTGATTGAAGAACGACCATACACGGGCCTCGCAGTAGCGGCGGCCGCTGAAATCGGGCTTGGCATAAGCCATCTTCCAGTTGAAGTCCTTGTCTTTACCAGTGAACCAACCCATCTTGCGGGCGTACTTAATCATGTTCTTAGAGTGGATGACCTCGGTATTGTAGCTGGCCACAACACCAATGCGGCTTTGATTGGCGTGGCCCGAAATGGCATTGTCGGGAATGCGGACGGCGCACCACACGACTCCTCCATCCTTGCCAGTGCCTTGCATCTCCATGATCCAAGCCTCGTTGGGGTCGCAGAGCGTGAAGGTCTCTCCCTCTGAGCAGTAGCCATAGGTCTCGGCCAGGGTTGTCATCACCTTGATGGCCTCGCGGGCCGTCTTCGAGCGCTGCAGTCCAAGATAGATGAGCGACCCATAATCGATGCCGCCTTTGGGATTGACCATCTCCTCACGACCGCCATATGTAGTCTCGCCAATGGTCACCTGATATTCATTGATGTTTCCGATGACATTGTAGGTCTGTTCAGCCTCAGGAATCTTTCCGATGTATTTGTGGCTGTCCCAGTCCACGATGTCGCGCATCGTGCCTTTGGGATGAGTGGCGGCGGGGTAGTGGCAGAGGCCAATGAACATGCCGTAGTCATCGGCATTGTAAGTACACATGACGCTACCATCGGTTGAGGCGCCCTTGCCCACGATGAAGTTAGTACAAGAGTAACCAGCCGTCCATAGGGCTAAAAATAGTAATGACAAATAAAATCTCTTCATATCAAATTGTTTTAACATTAGATATAGGGTTACAAGATAAATTAATCTTCTTCCAATAGCTTGTCTTTCCACCAGGCCTGCAGCTCTCCGTCTTTCGCCCTCTTCAGCCGTATCGTGCCGCCCAGCCATTCCGTCATCGGTAATTCGTCGCGGAACTCGTAGTAGTTGACTACCCGGCTGCCCTCGATCTCCACAACTGCCAGTTCGATTCTCCTGTCGGGAAGTATCACTTCATGCGCGCCCACTCTTCTCATCGTCTGTTCATTTCGGGTGAAGCCACGGGCGTCGCTTTTCTCAGAGGCAGCGGTGTCCCCGTATTCGATGTCACGGGCGGTACGCCTTGTTGGGATTGGGGAGTACTGGCAGGAGAAACCTGTGCGCCCGACTGCGGACGCCCCGGAACAGCTGTGGAATCGGCCGTATTCGTTATGGTGGGTTTCTGCCGGTGGTATCGGAGTATCTGGATGTTTTCCAGGAACATCATGCGCATCGTAGATGTGGTCATCGTGTTGGGAGATGTGTTCAACTGGAAGTAGCCTTTGATTTCCTTGATGCCGACAAAATTGTCATCGCTGATTTGCAGCATGTTCTGCATATCCGTTGAGATGTGGACATTGCGGGTGATGACACTGTCGTTTTTGAGTACCAGCGCCAGTACCACATTGCCATCACGCATGCCATCCTGGAAAATGAATTGCGAATTCATGGTCAGCATAAGCATGTCTCCGGCATGATAGGTGGTGTCTGCCTTGATGGAGAACGACTGATAGTTGAAGGGAACCTTGGAAGTCAGCACCATAAAGGAGGGCCCGCGCCAAACGTTGGCTGTGTCTCCATTGACGGGATATTGCCCCGAGGCGGTCAAAGCCGGACCTCCCAGACGCCGGGACTCGTCTTGCAGCCGTTCGCCAAGATTCTCGTAGATGGTATGCAGCAATTCGGCATTCTCCATGTAGTATACCATAGAGGAGTCGAATTCGGCCTGCGTGACGTGATGTTTTTTCAATACGGCCACCCGGTAGGCCTGTGTTAGGTCTTCACTGGTTCCGGGGCGGGTTGAGACCATACCGTCAGCAATATGGTAATCGTAGAGGATGTCTTCCATGTCGTCGGGCTGGATATATTGGTTGGGCACTCCAGGCTTGCAGCCTACGAGCAGAGCTGCGATGCAGAAGGGCAGCAACGACATGAAAAAACTGTATAATCCCCGTCTTCTATTCATCCTTCTCTTTTTCTTTGTCGTCTTCCGGCAGATGCTTCTTGCGCGAGAAGGCAATGGCAATACGTTCAAAATCCTTGCGGCAGAAAATAATGAGCAGCACCACGCCCACAGAGATGGAGGCGTCGGCAAAGTTGAATACGGGCGAGAAGAAGATAAACTCCTGTCCACCCACTATCGGCATCCATTCGGGCCATGTCGTGACAATGAGCGGGAAGTAGAACATGTCTACCACTTTCCCCATCAAGAAAGGTGCATAGCCCGTACCGAAAGGCACGAATGTGGAGAGCGCGAAGGGCGAAGCCTCCGTGAAAATGAGTCCGTAGAACATGCAATCGATGATGTTGCCTGCTGCTCCGGCGATGATGAGCGCCAGAATCATGATGTAGCGCGTGCGCCCATGATGTTTGAGTTCCCAATGCAAGTACCATCCCAGCACGCCCACTGCAAGCAAGCGGAAAAGGCTCAGGAAAATCTTGTTGAGCAACTGTATGCCGTAAGCCATACCCGCATTCTCAACAAATACTATATAGAACCAGTTGGTCACGTGGATAGATTCCCCGAGACAAAGATGAGTTTTAACGGCTATCTTGATTACCTGGTCAATAATCAGGATAGCCATCATGAGGATGACGGCAACACGACCGTCGGTCAAGCCGATTCGTTTTTTCATTTTCATATCGTATCACTTTGCCCACAGGCCTTCATTTCATAAGAGAAGGGTCACGGGCTTTGATCCAAAGGGCAGCAGATTAGTGCTGCCCATGGGTCTTTTCATTTTTCCCATAGTCCTCCACAATACGGGGGAATCCAGGGCTGCCTGATCCATAATATGGCAGCAGATCAGTGCTGCCGATGGGTCATTTTCGAGTTGACGCTGAGCGTAGCATGTGGCACGGCTCTCAGGCGCTCTTTGGGAATGAGTTCACCTGTGTAGCGGTCGATGCCGTAGGTCTTGTTTTCGATTCTTACCAGTGCAGCTTCCAAAGCGCGGATGAACTTTTGCTGGCGTTGGGCCATTGTGACGAGTTCTTCCTTTGCCTGGGCCTCACTTCCTTCTTCAACGGCCTTGTAGCCGGGAGAGGTGTCCTGCACGTCGTTAGAATCCTTGTAAGTCAACTGGCGCATCATGTCGTTGTAGCTCTTACGGGCCACGGCAAGCTTGTCATTGATGATGGCTCGAAATTCCTCGAGCTCCTCATCGCTATAGCGCTTCTTCTCCATAGTGTAGCTAATTTAGGTTATACGTATAGTTTTCTATCTTTCAGGTGGCTTAAAACAGAATGACCAACCCGTCCGAACGCTGGTCCAGACGGATCGGTCACTGTATTATCAGGCCTTTACTACCTTAATATTCAATTTGAAGTCATCGAAGTCGATTTCTGCGCCATCGTTGGCGGCGATGATGATGTCGTTGGCGAGCACCTGGCTCTTAATCATTTCGCCGTAATGCTCAATGGCAGCATCGGTCTCCTTGTTCGGTGCAACGGTCACCACGACACGGTCGGTAATCTCCAGGCCGGTCTCCTTACGGAGGTTCTGGATGCGGTTGACAAGTTCGCGGGCCATACCTTCCTGGCGGAGTTCATCGGTGAGCTCTACCTCGAGAGCCACCGTGAGGTTGCCCTCATTGGCCACGAGCCATCCGGGAATATCCTCAGAGATGATGTCCACGTCGGCGGCCTCCACGGTGATGGGGGTGCCATTGGCTTCGAAGCTATAGCTGCCTTGAGTTTCCAGCTGGGCGATTTCTTCCTGTGAGAGTGAGGCCATCTTGGCGGCAACAGCCTTCATCTGCTTGCCGAACTTCTTACCCATGACCCTGAAGTTACACTTCACCTTCTTGACCAGAATGCCCTGACCTTCAACGAAATTCAGCTCTTTCACGTTCACCTCGTTCTTGATCAGGTCGGCCACGGCGGCGATGTGCTTCTTCTGCTCCTCGTCGATGGCGGGAATCATGATCTGCTGCAGCGGCTGGCGAACCTTGATGTTCACCTTGCGGCGCAGGGCCAGCACCATTGAAGTGATCTTCTGGGCAATACCCATGCGGGCCTCGAGTTCCTTGTCGATGAGCGACTCGTCGGCCTTGGGATAGAGCTCAAGATGGATGCTCTCCAGCTTCCCTCCAAGGTCCTGATAGAGCTGATCAGCGAAGAAGGGAGCAAAGGGAGCCACAAGCTTGGCAACGGTCATCAAACAGGTGTAGAGCGTCTGATAAGCAGAGAGCTTGTCCTCGCTCATCTCCTTGCCCCAGAAGCGCTTGCGGTTGAGACGCACGTACCAGTTGCTCAGGTCGTCGTTGACGAACGAGTCTATCAAACGTACGGCGCGTGTCGGGTCAAGATTCTCCATCTCTGCGGTTGTATTCTTGATGAGGGTGTTCAGGCAAGAGAGAATCCAGCGGTCAATCTCCGGACGCTTCTCCATGGCCAATTGAGGAGCCTTCGGGTCGAAGTTGTCCACGTTGGCATAGAGGGCAAAGAAGCTGTACGTATTATATAAGGTACCGAAGAACTTGCGGCGAACCTCGTCAACGCCTTCAGGATCGAACTTCAAGTTGTCCCAGGGCTCTGAGTTGCTGAGCATGTAGAAGCGCACAGCGTCGGCTCCGTATTTGCCGATCATCTCGAAGGGATCCACTACGTTGCCCACATGCTTCGACATCTTGTTGCCCTTGGCATCGAGCACGAGTCCTGAGCTGATGACGTTCTTGAACGCAACGCTGTCGAACACCATTCCGGCGATGGCATGGAGGGTGAAGAACCAACCACGCGTCTGGTCGACTCCTTCATTGATGAAGTCGGCTGGGAAGAAAGCGGGAGGCACGGGTGTTCCGATATAATTGCTCTCAACCAGTTCCTTACGGTATTCATCCTCAGTCAGTCCAGTCTTCTTCAGACCTTCCTCGTTGATCTCGCCCTCGAAGGGATAATGGAGCTGTGCATAAGGCATAGAGCCTGAGTCAAACCAGACGTCGATCAGGTCGGACTCACGATACATGGGCTTGCCGGCATCGTTTACCAGCACGATATTGTCGACATAGGGACGATGGAGGTCAATCTTGTCATAGTTGGCCTGTGAGTAGTCGCCGGGTACGAATCCTCTCTCTTTCAGCGGATTGCTCTTCATCACACCGGCAGCAACGGCCTTCTCGATCTCGCTGTAGAGTTCTTCCACCGAGCCGATGCACTTCTCGCCGCGATTCTCGTCGCGCCAGATAGGCAGCGGTGTGCCCCAGAAGCGCGAGCGTGAGAGGTTCCAGTCGTTGAGATTCTCGAGCCAGTTGCCAAAGCGTCCCGTTCCTGTTGATTCCGGTTGCCAGCGGATGGTCTTGTTCAGGGCCACGAGGCGCTCCTTGCACTGCGTGTCCTTGATAAACCAGCTGTCGAGGGGATAATACAGAATGGGCTTGTCGGTGCGCCAGCAGTGGGGATAGTTGTGGGTCATCTTCTCGATGCGGAAAGCCTGACCTTCCATCTTCATCTCCATGCAGATCACGACGTTCAAGTCCTCGCTCTTCTCCGAGGCCTTGCGGTCCCAGACGCCGTTGGGATTGAACTTCGGGTCGTATGCATTCTTCACGTAGTCGCCTTCGTGCTTGGCATAGGCCTTGCGGTCCATGCAGTGCTTCATAAACTCGCTGTCGAGCTCAGAGGTCAGATAGTACTTGCCCTGCAAGTCGACCATCGGGCGGGTCTCACCCTTCTTCGAGATGAGGTAGAGGGCAGGGACATGTGCGGCATGGGCTACGAAAGCATCATCGGCACCAAAAGTGCTGGCAATGTGTACGATACCCGTACCGTCTTCGGTGGTCACATAGTCACCGGGAATGACGCGAAAGGCCTGGTCGGCCATCTCGACGAAGTGGTCGTGACCGTTCTCGCCAGTAAATACTTTCTCGGGATGCTGTGCGGCATAGTCCTTGATGTAGCCGAGCGACCACTCGTCTACTTTCTCACAAGGCTTCACCCATGGCATCAGCTGCTGATAGTGCATGCCGACGAGCTGCTCGCCGGTGTAATGAGCCACGATGCGGTAGGGCACGAGCTTGTCGCCCTTCTTGTATTCGGGCATTTCTTCCTCGTCGCGCATCTCGCCTTCCTGTTTGAGGTAGGCGTTCACACGGGCTTCGGCCATGATTAAGGTCACTTTCTCTGCCGTGTATGGATTGTAGGTCCTGACGGCAACATAGTCGATCTTCGGACCCACGCAGAGGGCAATGTTCGAAGGCAGGGTCCAGGGAGTTGTGGTCCATGCGATGAAGTAGGGCTTGCCCCACTCGCACAGCAGGTCCTTATCCTTGGCGATGCCGGCAAGGTCGGTGATGCTGAACAGTGCCGTCACCGTGGTGTCCTTCACGTCGCGGTAGCAGCCCGGCTGGTTGAGCTCATGGCTCGAAAGACCGGTACCGGCAGCGGGGGAGTAGGGCTGGATGGTATAGCCCTTGTAGAGCAACTTCTTGTTGTAGAGCTGCTTCAGAAGCCACCACAGAGTCTCGATATACTTGTTGTCGTAGGTGATGTAGGGATGGTCGAGGTCTACGAAGTAACCCATCTTTTCGGTCAACTCGCGCCACTCGGCCGTGAATTTCATCACGTTCTCCCTACACTTGCGGTTGTAGTCCTCTGTAGAGATATATTTATCAGAATTCTTGTTGTCGATATCCTTCTTGGTGATTCCAAGTTCCTTTTCCACGCCGATTTCCACGGGCAGTCCGTGAGTATCCCATCCAGCCTTACGCTTCACCTGGAATCCCTGCATGGTCTTGTAGCGGTTGAAGGAATCCTTGATGGTACGTGCAAGCACATGGTGAATGCCGGGATGGCCGTTGGCCGAGGGAGGACCCTCGAAGAAGATGTGCTTCGGACATCCCTCTCGTTCATCAATCGTCTTGTGGAAGATATCATTCTTCTCCCACTGAGCCAGTATCTCCTCATTCGTCTTGGTGAGGTCTAAGCCATTGTGCTCTGCAAACTTTTTTGCCATATTCTTGTTTACTTTACTATATACTTCTTTCTTGGGCGGCAAAGTTACAAAAAACCCTTGGAACCCACAAATTTAGTAGTCTTTTTTTAGTTTCCCGTTTCCTTTGGCTTGCTGATTGATAGAACATGCAACTCCCCATGACTTGATATGACCTGCCATCCCCATGACTTAATAGGGCCATATTCGGTATGACGAGTTGTATGGGCACGTGAACAATTCATTATTGTGGCTAGCTCGACCTTCTTCGTCGTTATTCACTATTCCGTGTAGCGGAGCGTTAAACAGCGATTGATGTTCGTTGGAGCGTTGTCATTCAGTTTGAGCTCCATGACATAGATGGTTGAACACATATTGACCAAGATGCGTTATCTCATATATGTACTTTGTCTTGTCGATATATAAGTATCCGTCTTGACGAATCTTGTTGAATGTCTGTATGCCAGTTGGATAGTTCACCATAGTTGCCACTATTTTTCCACAAGCTCAATAAATCCCCGTGAGATAGCAAAGAAAAAAAAATAAAAGTATGTGCCCTTCGGCATCGACGACATGCTGCCCCACACCATCCGCAAGTATGTGCTCGACAACATGATCACCGCCCAGTGCCAGCAGTTCAACACCATCTGCTGCTACGGCCAGGGGCTGCGCTTTGTCGACAGGAAGGAGAAGAAGGATGTCGATGACCCCGATATCCGCGACTTCTGTCTCAGGAACTCCCTGCATGAATGCTTTGCCGAGCAGTGTACCGACATGCAGATGTACAACTTCAGCGTGACCTGCATCATCCTCTCCCGCGACGGCAGCCGTATCGTCAACGTGCGGCACAAGGAAGCCTGCTACTGCCGCTTCGAGTATGCACCGTCGACAAAATCGGGAAAAATAGAGCACGTCTTCTTCGGTGACTTCCGCATCGGGCACTTCAATGAGAAGCAAATAGAGGCCATCCCGTTGCTCGACTACTGGGACCCTCTCGGCGACTTGGAAATACGTATGGGCAAGCAGCCCGACCCCGCCACCGGCCTTGTCCACAACAAACCCACCAGCGACCGCAAGTTTGCCATCCTCTCACGGATGGCCACCCCCGGCTACCAATACTATCCCGTGCCCTACTACTCGAGCATCTTCAAGGATTCCTGGTATGACATCTACCGCTTGATAGGCATCGGCAAGCGTTTTATGATTAAGAACACTTCTGCCCCACGGGTACAGATAGAGGTGCATGAAGAGTACTGGGACAACGTGTGCGACAACGAGCATATCGAGGACGAAGCCGAGCGCCAGCGGCGCAAGGAGCTGGAGAAGCAGAACATCATCGACTTTGTTTGCGGTGTGGAGAATGCCGGCAAGGCTCTCGTCACCGGCTACTATATCGACCCCAACGGCAAGGAGAACCGCATGGTGCGCATCATCAATCTCAACGACCCGAGCAAGAAGGAGGGCGGCAACTGGAGCGACGACATGGAGGAAGCTTCCAACGCTCTCTGCTTCGCCTACGGTGTGCACCCCAACCTT
>ONYS01000079.1 GCA_900322095.1 uncultured Prevotella sp. | reverse complement strand
TCGTTTTCTGGCTCCATTTTCTCCTTTGTGGACCTGAACGAGGCGTTGATTTTTTGGGACCCGTGTGGGTCAAAATATTTATTCAGTGAACACTAATTCTATCATCATAATAGGTCTCCAATTCTGTAACAGATGCAGGGATAGTAATAGCTTTTAGACCTGTGCAATGATAAAAAACTCCTGCTAAACTATTAATAGTTACAGGGAGCTTTACTGTAGTAAGGCTCGCACAATCTGTAAAACACCACAATCCTATCTTGGTCACGGAGTTAGGAATTGAGACGCTCTTCAAGCTTGAACAACCCCCAAAACAGTAGCCTCCCAGCTCAGCCACGGAGTTGGGGATGTTGACGCTCGTCAGGCTTGTGCAACCAGAAAAGCAAGACCATCCCAGTTTAGTCACGGAGTTGGGGATGTTGATGCTCGTCAGGCTTGCGCAATCCTCAAAGCAGTAGTCTCCCAGCTTAGTCACGGAGTTAGGGATGTTGATGCTCGTCAGGCTTGTACAATTCTTAAAACAAGCCTCTACCAGCTGAGTTACTGAGTTGGGGATGGTGACGCTTGTCAGGCTTGTGCAATCAGAAAAGCAACCCGCTACCAGCTCAGTTACTGAGCTGGGGATGGTGACGCTCGTCAGGCTTGAGCAGCCAGAAAAGCAGTAGTCTCCCAGCTTAGCCACGAAGTTGATGTTGACACTTGTCAGGCTTGTGCATTCAGAAAAGCAGTAGTCTCCCAGCTGAGTTACTGAGTTGGGAATGGTGATGCTTGTCAGACTTGAGCAGTAAGAAAAGCAGTGGTCGCCTATCTGATCCACTGTATAAGTTGTTCCGTCAACCGTGATGCTTGCGGGAATCGTGATTTCCGTCATATCTTCATAACCATAATTGCGGACGACTGTTGCTGTGCTGTTATCTGTATTGACTGCATAGCGGATATTGTCCACTATATAATACAGTGTGTTGGCTTTCGCAGCAGAAGCAACAGAGAGCAGAACCAGAGTAAGGAAAATGCGTAAAGGTTTAGTCATAATCAATCGGTTTATATGTTATACATCTAAAATGAGATACAAGAAGTCAGGCATCATAGGCATTGGTTCCCAGACGACGATGTAGGTCCCGGAAATCTGGAAGTCTGGGTGGCGCTAGGCAACGAGGGCTGTTTTCCGCACTTCATATCTCTGTCTTGCGGTTGCAAGATCTTCCGGCCATCCTTAACGGAGAAGAGGCCATAATATTCCACTTCCACACGATCGTAATGACCGAGAAGTTTGAGATAGCAGCTCAAGCGCAGTTGCTGGTCGCTCTCATTGGAGAACAGCATGCTTTCCGTAGACTGGAAGTTCTTCACGTCAGTGCGCACCTGTTGAAACAGGTTGTTAGCCATAATAATATTGTAAAAGGTTTATCTTTATTTTATCTTACACGCATTAAACCGGGCTACAATTGTTGTCCATGCCAACTGTTGCAAGACGGGACGTAGCGATATTTCATTTTACCAAGAGGAAGAGCCGTCTCACTACTTTCAGCCCCACACAACATCGAAGCCGAATTGCAAACGTGGTGTATTCCACCGGCATCGCCATTTGCTGTATTCATGCTATGAGCGATGTTTACATTGCAAATATAGAAAAAATATAGCTCATTGCCTCCCCCCCTCGAACGTTAAATAACTCTAAATGGATATATTTTTTTTGTTTCTGTAGTGCTGAAGAGGATCGATTTAGAGCCAGAAATCGAGATTACACCCATCCGAGGAACACGCAGAAGGGCCGCAAGGAGGATTGTGTAGCTCATAACCTTGGCGCATCCGGTGTTTTTTCCGTGGCAACGATTGTTTTACTCAACTTCCTGGAGCAGATTGGAGTTTGTATTTATAGTGCCTTGCACCGAGATTTCGCGCTGCTTGTTTGCAGATAAGCAAGAAAGTTTTTGGCAATATCGTTTTTTAATGTACTTTTTACGTCCAGATAACTAATTTCTAGCAATCTATGGACTGGAAAAAACTACAAAACGGATCCGACATTCGTGGTGTGGCGCTCGAAGGCGTGCCTGGAGAGAGCGTCAACCTCACGCCAGAAGTAACTTCTGTCATAGCCAAGGCATTCATACAATGGCTCGTACATCACACAACCAAAGATTCCGTCACAATAGCTATAGGCACCGACTCCCGACTCTCCGGACCTATACTTAAGCAGGCTTTCATAGAAGGAGCCGTAGAGACAGGCATAACAATCTATGATAGTTGAATGGCATCCACACCCGCTATGTTCATGACAACTGTTGACGACGAACTTGCTGTGACGGGCGGAGTGATGATTACCGCAAGTCATCTGCCCTTCAACCGCAATGGATTAAAGTTCTTCACCAAGGAGGGGGGACTTGAGAAAGCTGACATCGCCGAGATTCTGGGCATTGCAAGTCGAGGTGACCTGCCCGTCGGGAAGACCGGAGGAAAGTGCATAGAATATGACTTCATGACCCGGTACAAGGCTCATTTAGTGGATTATATACGAACTGGTGTCAATGCTGAAAATTTCAATTCACCTCTCGAAGGGCTCCACATTGTAGTTGATGCCGGCAATGGCAGTGGAGGCTTCTTTGTTGACGTGTTGAAAGAGCTCGGCGCCAACACAGCGGGTAGTCTGTTTACTTGTCCTGATGGACATTTCCCCAATCATGTCCCGAATCCGGAAGACAAGAAAGCTATGGCATCTGTTTGTCAGGCGGTGGTGAAGAACAATGCTGACTTGGGAATCATCTTCGATACTGACGTAGACCGCTCTGCCATCGTGCTGCGCAACGGTCAGCCTGTCAACCGCAATTCGCTCATTGCCCTCATCGCGGCTGTAATCCTGAAAGAACATCCCGGAAGCACGGTAGTTACCGACAGTGTGACTTCTGACGGGCTGGCTGAGTTTATCAAGCAGCACGGCGGCAAGCATCACCGTTTCAAACGGGGTTATAAGAACGTGATTGATGAGGGTCTGCGGCTCAACAAGATGGGTGAGGAGTGCTGGCTGGCCATTGAGACTTCGGGCCACTGCGCGCTTCGTGAGAACTTCTTCCTTGACGATGGGGCTTTCCTTGTGGCAAAACTGATAATTCAGGCTGCTCGTCTGAGTCTATCTTTTTTTGCAAAGATAGTGCAAACGAGGGGAATATCCAAACAAAAAGAAATTTTTGTTTGGCATTCCCGAGTGCCGCCTATCATTCACTCTGTTTTTGAAAATTGTGAGTTCTTAGACGTAGGGGAATTCACTTTTCCATTTTTTCTTTTTTATTGATAAGTAATTGTGTATCAGCTTCTTCTATGTGATTATAGATAAAATCTATGACTGCATTGCTTTTATCTGTTGTCATGCCGGCGAAATGATGCTATCTTTGCACCGGAGAAAAGAAAACAAATGTAGAATAGTAAAAAACGAAATGAATATGAAAACATTGAATGTAACAGGTCTCAACCACTCAGAGAAAGTCGTGAACGCATTGGCACAGCTTCTGGCTGACTTCCAGGTACACTATACCAACCTCCGCAATCTCCACTGGAACGTGAAGGGTCATGGATTCTTCATCCTCCACGAGAAGTATGAGGAGCTTTACGACGACGCAGCATCGAAGATCGACGAGATCGCAGAGCGCATGCTCCAGCTCGACGCTACTCCCGAGCACCGCTTCTCGAAGTATCTGCAGGTGGCACAGGTGAAGGAACTCGAAGTAGTAGCTTGCGGCCACGCCGGAATGGACTACGTGCTCGACACGCTCAAGCTCTTCATCGCCGAGGAGCGCCAGCTGCTTCAGCTCGCAGCCGATAACAACGACGAGGTGACAGTTGCCATGATGAGCGACTATCTGAAGGAACAGGAGAAACTCTCCTGGATGCTGACCGCCTTCTCCTTCAAGAAAGAAGAAGCTTAACAAGACCACATAGAGTACTATCCATAATATGATCAGAGTAGCCGAAAGGCGGTGCAGCTAGCTCCAAGCACTGTCAATAGGCGATAGTTACAAGCCGGATGAGTGAAGAGATTTCACTTATCCGGCATTTTTTGTTGTTGCCACTTTCGTTGTTTCTTGTTCTTTTTTTATCTTTTGATTTTGAAGCGAAACGACCTTTTGGGGGGGGGATGAATGTAAGTTCTTGGGTTAAAAAAGATAAAAAATAGCGCCTAACTGAGACGGCTTTTATTATTTTTACATAACTTTGGAGCAATTAAGCAAATTTTATTTAATCGATCCGAGAATTTCTAAATTTATTATAACTATTTTATTAAAGGATCTATGACGAAATTATCTACGAACTTTGCTCTTAAATTAAGAGCATGCCTGACTTTAGTCATGCTGTTTGTCGTGACGAGTCTGGCCGCACAAGAGATTTCAGTCCGAGGCTCTGTCAAGGATGCCTCCGGTGAACCGGTCATTGGCGCAACTGTCAAGATTGCAGGAGCCAAAACTGGTGTAATCACTAACATGGATGGTGAGTACCTTATTACTTGCCCAAGTAATACCGATTTGGAGTTCAACTACATTGGCTACAAATCGCAGAAGGTCGCCGTCAATGGCAAGAAAGTCATCGACGTGGTCTTGCAGGAAGAATCCACCAACTTGAACGAGGTTGTCGTTACGGCCCTCGGTATCAAGAAGGACGCCCGCAAGGTGGGTTACGCAGTGAGCTCGGTCAGTGCCGACGACATTGTGAAGACATCTTCACCAACGCTGGGTACCGCCCTCTATGGTAAGGCTGCAGGTGTTGAGGTCAAGACCGCTCCTGGCGGTGCCGCCGGTGCCATCTCCATCAACGTCCGTGGTATCTCCTCAATCACGGGTAACAACCAGCCGCTCATCATCCTCGACGGTATGCCCATCCGCAACGGTGAGGCCAACAACTCCGACTATTGGACCTCACAGCGCGTCAACTCCAACGGTTTGGCCGACATCAACCCTGAGGACATCGAGAACATCTCTATTCTGAAAGGTGCTGCCGCTACCGCACAGTATGGTTCTGAAGGTGCCAACGGCGTGGTGATGATTACCACCAAGACAGGCCGTCGCGGCGCCAAGGGCATTGGCGTTGAGTTCAATGCCAGCTTCACCGGCAATTATGTTGCTTATATGCCGAAGTATCAGACCACCTATGGTCCTGGTGTCGCACCCCAGAGCCGCGCCGGTTCAGGCTGTACCGACGATGGCTGGTACACACAGACCGACCGCAATGGAGTCTCTCAGAAGGCTGTCTATACGGGTGCAAGAACCTATTTCGGTCCTGCCTACGATGGAAGCGAAGTCTATTACTACGACGGCACGATGCGTAAGTATGAGTCGATCAACGACAATCCCTGGAGCGAGATATTCCGTACAGGTTTCGACCAGCAGTACAATGTCGCCCTGACGCATGCTTCTGACAAGGGCAACTTCCGCTTCTCTTATACCTATCTGAACAGTACTCCCAACCAGTACAACTCTACCTTTGATAAGCACAACTTCAATCTTACGGGTTCTTACAACATTCTGAACAACCTGAAACTTGACGTTTCGGCCAACTATATGCCTGAGCACGTGAAGAACCGTCCCTATCGTATCTATCGTTTGGTAGCCAACTTCGCCGGTATGTTCGGTCCCTTCGACGACATCAGCTACATCCGCCATCACACGATGACAGAGGCTGGCTATATGAACAACGTCTATACCGCCACCAACCACGAGAATCCCGCTGAAGGCTTCGCTTACGACTTCGGTTGCCGCTCAGGTCTGGTAGACGAGTATTTCTGGAATATCTATGGCAAGACGCAGCTCGAATCCAACAACCGTTTCATCGGCCGCGTTTCTCCCTCTTGGGAAATCATCCCCGGTTTGACCCTGAAAGGCAGTATCGGTACCGACTACACGACCAACAAGATTGAGAATCAGAACCGCACCGAGCATGCCAATGCCTTCGGTAATCTCTCTGGCAGCTACTCGCTCACTCAGAGCCAGTATACCATTCTTTATGGCGACATCATGCTGATGTATGAGAAGCAGCTCACCGACAAGTTCGACCTCTCTGCCTACGTGGGCTGGTCTGGCCGTCGCGAGAAATACTTCTGGCAGCAGTCCAACACCAGTGGCGGTCTGACCGTTGAGAACTGGTTCAACCTGGCAGCCTCAAAGAACTCTCCCACAACGTCTGAGGACGAGATTCGTCTGCTCAAGACAGCTTGGTATGGCGACATCTCTCTGTCGTGGGACAACTGGGCTTACCTGGAGGCAACGCTCCGCAACGAGAAGAGCTCTACGCTGTTCAAGGACAACAACTCATTCTGGTATCCGTCAGTCAGCGGTAGCATCATCTATTCTGAGCTTCTGAAGGACAAGCGTCCGTCTTGGCTCGACTATGGTAAGGTGCGTCTCAGCTATGGTGTCGTAGGTTTGGCTCCTGATGCTTACTATGCTACACAGGCCTTCAATCAGGGCACCGCTCACTCCTATGTTTACAACGAGCAGCCTTCAAGCGTTGGCAACAACAACCTGAAGCCTGAGAAGACCTACGAATGGGAAATCGGTTGGGAGAACAAGTTCCTCCACGACCGTGTAGGCTTCGACTTCTCTTACTATCACAAGGATATCAAGGATCAGATCCTGTCTACCACAATGCCCGCCTCTTCTGGTGCAAAGTCTATCGCCATGAACGTTGGTGAGTTCACCAGCAAGGGTGTTGAGCTCGCTCTCTATGGCACACCGCTATTGACCAAGGACTGGCGCATTGACGTGCGCTTCAACATCGCATGGAACACCAATAAGGTGAAGAAACTGGCCGAGGGTATCGACCGTCTGGAGCATAAGAGATGGGATAATGGTGCCGTATACCTCTATTCTACAGTGGGCGGCAGCATCGGCGACTTCTATGCCTACGCTCCTCAGACCGACGAGAACGGCAACTACATCGTAGATGCCTCTACAGGTTGGTATAAGCTTACCGACGAGCCCGTGAAGGTGGGCAACGCAATGCCTAAGTACACCGGTGGTGCCGGCGTCACCGTGAGCTGGAAGAACCTCGCTCTCGACGTAACGCTCAGCTATCGTCATGGTGGCTCTATCTTCAACATGCCTTATGAGTATATGATGGGTCGTGGTGCCATCGAGGAGAGCATGGACTATCGCGATGAGGCCCACGGAGGTCAGTCTTACTACATCGACAACTCTGTCGGCAACGGCATCGTTCCCGCTGCTACCGCTCCTGCCGGCAAGACGCTCTATCACGACGGTATGATTCTTCCCGGTGTGCGCAGCGACAATGGTCAGCCCAACGACATCATGATTTCAGCTATGCGCTGGTACAACTGGTCTTACAACTGGGGAACCGACGCTCCCACCTACTACTCACACTCTATCTTCAAGAACAGCTATGTGAAGGTTCGTGAGATTGCCCTTTCCTACAGCTTCCCGAAGCTCATCACCGACAAACTGCACATGACCCGTCTCGTGGTCTCTGCATACGCCCGTAACCCGTTCTACATCTACAAGAACCTGCCCATCTTCGATGCTGAGGCTACCGATGCCACAAGCTGGATTGAGCAGAGCTGGATTGGTGGTTCTACGGCCACAACCCGTTCGTTCGGTGTATCTCTCAAAGCCTGCTTCTAAGTTTCATCACGATTCCCAAAAATGCAATTACAATGAAAAAGTATAAATTAATCATATTGACAGCCCTCGCAGCAAGTCTGTTCACCGCTTGTTCTGATGACGACTTTTCAAAACTCTACGAGGATCCGGGCAAGACGACGACGGTGTCTTGCGACAAGCTCATGACTGGCGTCTTCTACGATGCCAAGGGCTATATCTTCAACAGCTATTGGCGTATGTACACTTGGGACAACATCTTCGCCAAGTATACGCAGACCGTTGGCTACAAGAACAACTCCGGTGCCGTCTACGCCTACAACGATGGCTATGCCAACGACCGCTGGGAGAGCTTCTATCTGTCTCTGGCCCAGTTCCGCCAGTTGGAGAACCAGTACAACAAGGAGAATGAGAGTCAGCAGGCCAACGACCGTATCTTCAAGGATCTGGCCGAGGTGGTTGTCTACGACCAATTGGCTCAGGTGGTCAGCGTCTTCGGTGACGCCCCCTTCACCAAGGCCGGCTATATTGGCATCACGGGCGACCCCACATCGGCACGTCCGGCCTACGATGATGATGTAGAGATCTATCGCACGATGCTTTCGCGTCTGGGCGAACTCTATACCGATATCGCCTCCATCCAGTCGAGCGTCACCTCGCTGGTGTCGAGCTCACTCACGAGTCAGGACTTCATCAACGGTGGCGACCTCAACAAGTGGCTGGCCTATGCCAACTCCCTGCGTCTGAGAATCGCTGTCAACGTAGCCTCTCAGGGCGACCTCACCACTGTGGCCCGCTCGGCCATCCAGGAGTGCCTCTCGCGCACGCTGGTCAGCTCCGATGACAATGCCATTGAGGTGAGCGCCAACAATGAGGACACTGAGCTCTACAACTCCGACGACGTGGTGAACTCGTTCAAGGATATCAACAACGTGGCCTCGCAGCCGATGGTGGATGCCCTGACCCGCGTTGATGGCACTGAGGATCCCCGTCTGCGCGTGATCTATTCGCCCAACAAGGACGGACAGTTTGTAGGTACCAACCGTACGGAGACTAACGACGAGCAGACCCAGCGCGGAAGTGCTTTCAATGGCTTCGGCAATGGTGGTTGGGCCGACCGCTACTATGCATACCTCGACTCGGCAACCTTCACGGGCAACCGCCTTTTCATCAGTCCTATCATGACAGCCGCCGAGGTTGACTTCCTCCGCGCTGAGTGCTATCAGAACGGATGGGCAACGGGTGATGCAAAGGCTGCCTTCATCAGCGGTGTCGTCAACTCCACGAAGTTCTATTATCGTCTGAACAATACCTACAAGAGCAACTACGGCTACGTGGGAACCTATCCCGGCGACGCAACGGTGCAGGCTTACGCAGAGAAGCTGTGGAACACCTACGACAATAAGCTCGAGGCCATTATGACGCAGAAGTGGGTCAACTTTGGTGTGATTCAGGCTCCTTTGGCTTGGAACGATATTCGTCGTACAGGCTATCCCGCCCTCAGTTATCCCACCGATACTCAGGCTCAGACGCTGGCCGACCTGCCCAACCGCATCAAGTATCCGAATGCAGAGAAGGCAAACAATGCTGCCAACTACGCAGCAGAGACGCAAGTCCAGGCCGACGAGTGGACCACAAAACTCTTCTGGGCAAAGTAAACGCTCTTATTGAGTAATATATATGAAGGCGCACGGTTTCGATGGAAGCCGTGCGCCTTTTGCATTCCGAAGGGAGAGAATAGGAGGGTCGTCATTCCTGACGACCAAGAAAGAAACGAAGAAGACCCACCCCCAACCCCTCCCTACGAAGGGAGGGGAGAAGCAAATTGTGCGTAAATAACAATTGATGTTCTTTGGAGGGTCGTCATTCCTGACGACCAAGAAAGTTATCCGAATGTACTTTAAGACATTCGTCAGAAGATCTTAAGCGGTTCGTCCGGAAATCTTGGCCGTCAGGAATGACGGCCCTCCTAACGTTCCTACGAACATTTTTGTTGTGGTTTAACTCCCAGCTCAGCGAAATAAAAAAAGAATAAGGCGGTTGTCTTACGCAACGAGTTAGAGACGAAAAAAACAAAAGGCAGCATTTTCTTTGTTTATTTTCAAGCTGTTGGTTATCAGTAGCTTAACCTCTGAAATAGACAAAATCTATTGCCTCATTGCTTTTATCTGTTGTCGAGGCGGCGAAATGATGCTACCTTTGCACCAGAGAAAAGAAAACAAATGTAGAATAGTAAAAAACGAAATGAATATGAAAACATTGAATGTAACAGGTCTCAATAACTCAGTGAAAGTCGTCAACGCATTGGCACAGCTCCTGGCTGACTTCCAGGTACACTACACCAACCTCCGCAACCTCCACTGGAACGTGAAGGGTCATGGATTCTTCATCCTCCACGAGAAGTATGAGGAGCTCTACAACGACGCAGCTTCTAAGATCGATGAGATCGCAGAGCGCATGCTCCAGCTCGACGCTACTCCCGAGCACCGCTTCTCTAAGTATCTCGAGGTAGCTCAGGTGAGGGAGCTCGAAGTAGTAGCTTGTGGCCACGCCGGAATGAGCTACGTGCTCGACACCCTCAAACTCTTCATCGCCGAAGAACGCCAGTTGCTCCAGCTCGCTGCCGACAACAACGACGAGGTGACAGTCGCCATGATGAGCGACTATCTGAAGGAACAGGAGAAGCTCTCCTGGATGCTGACCGCCTTCTCCTTCAAGAAAGAAGAGGCTTAATAAGACCACATAGAGTACTATCCATAATATGATCAGAGTAGCCGAAAGGCGGTGCAACTAGCTCCAAGCACTGTCGATAGGCAATAGTTACAAGCCGGATGAGTGAAGTGATTTCACTTATCCGGTATTCTTTTGTTGTGCTGGTGCGGTTTTTTGTTTCTTCCTGGCGACAAGCAAGAAAGTTGATTGCTGTAGGAGGGTCGTCATTCCTGACGACCAAGCAAGAATATTGATTGCTATAGGAGGGTTGTCATTCCTGACGACCAAGAAAGAAGAGTGATTGCTGTAGGAGGGTCGTCATTCCTGACGACCAAGAAAGTTATCCGAATGTACTTTAAGACATTCGTCAGAAGATCTTAAGCGGTTCGTCCGGAAATCTTAAGCGGTTCGTCCGGAAATCTTAAGCGGTTCGTCCGGAAATCTTGGTCGTCAGGAATGACGGCCCTCCTAACGCTCCTACGAACATTGTTGTTGTGGTTTAACTCCCAGCTCAGAGTAATATAGAACGAATTAGGCGGTTGTCTTACGCAACGAGTTATAGACGAAAAATCATGATGCAGTATTTTTCTTTGTTTATTTTCAAGCAATTGATTATCAGTCTCTTAACCTCTGAAATAGACAGAATCTATTGCCGCATTACTTTTGTCTGTTGTCTTGCCGGCGAAATGATGCTACCTTTGCACCAGAGAAAAGAAAACAAATGTAGAATAGTAAAAAACGAAATGATTATGAAAACATTGAATGTAACAGGTCTCAATAACTCAGTGAAAGTCGTCAACGCATTGGCACAGCTTCTGGCTGACTTCCAGGTACACTACACCAACCTGCGCAACCTCCACTGGAACGTGAAGGGCCACGGATTCTTCATCCTCCACGAGAAGTATGAGAGTCTCTACGACGACGCGGCCGAGAAAATTGATGAGATCGCTGAACGTATGCTTCAGTTGGATGCCACTCCCGAGCACCGCTTCTCAAAGTATCTGCAGGTGGCTCAGGTGAAGGAACTCGACGTAGTGGAGTGCGGCCACGCCGGCATGAGCTACGTGCTCGACACTCTCAAACTCTTCATTGCCGAAGAACGCCAGCTGCTCCAGTTTGCCGCAGAGAACAACGACGAGGTGACAGTGGCCATGATGAGCGACTACTTGAAGGCTCAGGAGAAACTCGCCTGGATGCTGACCGCCTTCTCTTATAAGAAAGAAGATGCTTGCTAAGGCCACATAGAGTACGATCCATAATATGTACAATGAAGCCGAAAGCGGGGCGAATAGCTCCAATCCCCCGCACAAAGAGGCATTAATATGGACGGATGCGTGAAGTGATTTCACGCATCCTGTTTTTATGATGAGCTATATGGATCTGATGTTTTCTCCCGTTTGGGTGAGTCTTTGGCAATAAGCTGACGGCCGTGGCCGCGCAGGACGGCCGTGAAAGGCTTATTGTCTATTTTTTGTTTTCATGGTTTGCCGTATCGCCCTTTGGGCGCTTCTTATGAATCTTGGGCGCTGATTTCTTAGGCTTCCAATCTTCCGTCAGCCGGTATTGGACGGGCATCTGTTCCAAATCGATTTCGGGGAGCCCTACCTTCTCTTTCATCTTCAAGGGGAATTGCGGCTTGGAGTCGTCGATGACTTCCACCTCCACCATGCCGACACCCTGTGCCACCAGACCGATCTTCTTGGCTGCCGCATAGCTGAGGTCGATGATTTTTCCCCGTCCATAGGGTCCGCGGTCGGTGACACGCACGTCCACCTGCCGGCCATTGCCGAGATTGGTGACTCGGAGCATTGTGCCGAAGGGATGACTTCTGTGGGCACAGGTGAGAGAGTCGTGGTGGATGCGTTCGCCACTTGCCGCTCTCGCCCCCGTAGCCCTTCGGGAGTAGAATGTGGCCTTGCCGCGCTGTTTCTGTCCCCAGGCAGGACAGCAACAAAGGATGGCTAAGCAAAAAATCGAGAGTACATATAATTTCAAAATATACGGATTTAGTTCTTGAATCTTACATAAAGAACGATAAAGGATTGATATTATTGTATTTAGGTTGCTATTTTCCGTTTCCGGCTTCAATCCAGTGTAGGGAGCGTGCCGTTTTTACTACAGGCCGCATTGCCGATTGGGCAGTGGAGCAGCAGTGATCCTCACTCCTGCCATTCGTGCCACTGCGCGGGCAGATTGCTGAGGCTGATCTCATTCTCTTCGCTCGTTTCGTAGGGCATACCGATATACCACGACCGGGG